>CAXXOQ010000244.1:0-3384 GCA_963664185.2 Caldilineaceae bacterium
CACCTGCGCGAATCCCTTGCGTCTGATCCTGTTTCCGTTTGCGCGATCCAAGTCATCAATGTAGCCGACATTGTGCAGTAGACTTAGAATTGGCGTACCGGATTCGCGACCTTGTGAATCTTGCGCCACAGAGCCTCCTGGACTTGGGTGGGGCCAGGGAGTGCAACTGTGTAAAGGGTAGCGATGATGTCAGTACGGTGGGAGATTATGATTGCATGGGGGAGCAGTGGCATAACCCGGTCAGGACTGACCCTGCCCCCAATCAGGGCATGGTCTGGGACTGCAGGACTCTTGGCCCATGACGGCCGGCAAGGGTAGGGACAGCATGCTCTGCGATCGGAATCTTTACCTGCCTGACCGTGACATAGTCCTGCATATCCGAGAGGCAGCGGGTACGGCGCCGTCCTTTCTTTTTTCGCATGGGTTGAGCAGCAACTGTCTGACGTGGGAACCGGTGGCCCAGCTCTTGCATGAGGCGGGACATCGGGTCGTGACCGTGGACCAGCGCGGGCACGGCCAATCCCAGAAGCCGACTGCAGGATATGACTTCCCGGACATAACGGCAGATATGCGGGCCCTGATTCAGGCTCTGGACATGCCGGCGCCGATATTCGTGGGGCAAAGCTGGGGAGGCAATATCGGCCTGCATCTGGGCGGGACGCATCCTGGCCTGTTGGGCGGCCTGGCCTTCATCGATGGGGGATTCCTGGATATGCAGGCCGATCCCCAAGCCGATTGGGCGACCACGAAAGCGCGCTTGACCCCACCGGTGCTGGCAGGTCGGCACATTGATGATATGCGGCGCCGCATGCAGGAATTCCATCCGGACTGGCCGGCGGAGGGCATTGAAAATACCTTGGGCAACTTCGCAGTGGATGAACAGGGCATCATTGCCCCCCATCTGCATCTGGACCATCATATGCAGATCCTGCGGGCGCTGTGGGACATGCGGCCCGGTCCGTATTACGACAAGGTGCGCGTACCTACCCTGATCTGTCCTGCCCTGTCCCCGACGGACCCCGAAGGCGCGGTCCGGAAACGGGCGCGGGTGGCCGCGGCGGTGGCCCGGCTTCCCAAGACAGCTGTAGTGTGGTTTGACCATACGGATCACGACATTCATGTCCAGCGCCCCGCGCGCCTGGCGCAAGCATTGCTCCATGAAGTCCGGGAGGGACTCTGGTGTCAACCATGAACGAGACGGTGCCTGGTCCCATTGTCCTGCTGGGCTCCGGTGAGACGGCGCCCTCCATCCAGAAGGTTTACAATCGTGTGTTCGCCCATCTGGACGCAGCGCCCCGCGTTGCCATTCTGGAAACCCCTGCGGGCTTTGAACCGAATTCGGAGCACGTAGCGCAGGAAATTGGCCGGTACCTGCAAAAGCACCTCCAGAATTACCGCCCCTGGGTAACCACGATCCCGGCACGGCGCGCCACCGGCGAACTGAGTACGAACAACCCCGGCTTGCTGGCCCCCCTGTACGAATCCAACATCATCCTGACAGGGCCGGGCAGCCCTACCTATGCCGTCCGGCATCTCCGGGACAGTCTTTGCTGGCAGCTCATGCGCATCTGCCAACGGTTGGGGAAAACCCTGTTTCTGTCCAGTGCCGCTACCGTAGCGGCAGGCAGAGTGACCCTTCCCGTCTATGAAATCTACAAGGTGGGTCTGGATCTGCATTGGCAGCCCGGCCTGGATCTTTTTGCCAGTTTTGGCCTGCAGATGACAGCCGTGCCCCACTGGAACAACCAGTCGGGTGGCGCTTCCCTGGATACCCGGCGCTGTTACATGGGGGTGGAACGCTTTCAGCGGTTGCTGGAATTGTTGCCGGACCGGGAGACCACGACGATTCTGGGCATTGATGAGAACACGGCGGTCATTCTGTCCCCGGCTACCGAACAGGGCGAAGTGATTGGCCAGGGTGCCGTCACGATTCTGCGGGACGAAACAACAATCCGGTTTGGTGCCGGGGAAGTCTTTGACTTGCACAGGCTGGGAGACTGGAAGATGCCCCAGGGCCATGCCGATCTGGATCCTGACCTGTGGGGCCAGGCTCTGGCCCGCATGGCCGAATGGGAAAACCGGCAGCAAGCCGACGCGCAGCCCTCCGCGGAGGTCCAGGCCTGGCTGCAACAGCGCGAAGCGGCCAGGGCCGTACGGGACTGGCCGCTGTCCGATGCGTTGCGCGACCGTATTCGTGAAGATGGGTGGGACATACGGGATACCGCCCAGGGCCAGGAAATCAGTCGGCTGTCCGCCTCCTGAAAAGGGAGGCCCTGCCGGGCTGCGTGCGTTCCGGATTCTTGTTTGCCTGCGATGGTGTCAGGCCTGCGCTCCCCGCGTATTTCGCGCTTGCCCTGGTACAGGGCCGCGTCCAGGCCGACACCGGGCACGATGGGGCTCCGGCACCGGAGCGGCACGGGCCTGCCCGCAGGCCGCATCTGCTCCTTGTATCGCGAATCCCAAGGGGTAAACAGGCATGAGACAGCCCGGTTCTGTGCTACACTTTGACACGTGCAGAGACTTGATCATCCTACCTGTCAGGACGTCAGAGAAAGTGACATACCGCAACTTCCGGATCTTTTTCTTCTGTCTGTGGGGAAGCCTGATGGCCACCTTCGTCGCCGCCTGTGCCCCCAATCCCACCGCCCAACTGATTTCCCCGGCCATGGTGGCCCGCACGGAAGAAGGGATCGTGCTGGTGGTCATAGAAATTCCCAAACTGGCGGAATTGTCCCGGGACGAAGTGATGGCGGGGCTGCCCGACGATATTGTGGCGGCCATTGACGCGGGGGATCCCGTGGAAGGCATGGAGATCTCGGAACTGCAGGGCTGTGCCGGGTGTCACAGTCTGACGGAAGGCGAAATCCTGTCGGGACCGAGCTGGTACGATATCGGCAATACGGCCGTGGGACGGCAGGACGCCGAAGGACCGGCCCTCTATCTGTACAACAGCATCATGACCCCCAATGCCTATCTCGTGCGACGATTTGATGCGGGTGTGATGCCGGAAGACTTTCCCGAAAAGCTGAGCACATCGGATATCGGCCATCTCCTTGCGCTTTTGCTGGCACAGACCGTGGAATGACAGGAGAGATTCTTCAAGGCGGCCAGGGATCTTCGGCGTATTGAACCTCCTGACCCCAGTGGGCGAACGTCAGGGCATGCGGACGCAGGACGCATTGGTGCCGCCGCGATGGGTTGTGACCGGAAATTAGACACAGGCTATTGTTGGGTCTGTCTCACCATCCCTTGTAATCATGTCATCCCCGCGACAGGATGTGTCGCTCCTGGAACCCCGAAGGTGTCCCCATTGCGGTGCCCGGGTCGCGCGGCAGGCCACAACCTGCTTCATGTGTGGGCGGGAATTGAAGATCCGTTCCTTCC
>CAXXOQ010000245.1:0-22798 GCA_963664185.2 Caldilineaceae bacterium
AACGCATCCGCCAGTGTCCCTATGATCCCATGAGGGACCGGAACCCGGAATGCCGCACGCACGCCACCCCAAGGCCTTCACCGTAATGAGTTCACCTGCCCCCCAAGCATGTGGAGGCAGGATAAGACGGACCACCCTGGACCACAACGGCGGTCAAGTGTGTTAGCAACGGCGGTTCTGTACCTGCCAGACAATGGCCGCTTGCCGGGATACGCAGGGATTTGGCTACACGGTTTCCTTGGGGTCCTGGCATCCATGCTATGTATTTCCCGGTATAAGGGCGATCTCGGGCAGGGCCCCCTTGGCGCGCCGGGGCAGGGGCACAGGCATACCATTGCCATAATCCTGCAATCGGGGATTGGGCACCAGATTCAGCAGCATGGGATATTCGTCACAGCACTCGTACTTGGCACAGTGGACACAGTCCCGCCACACCTTGGGCGAGAGCTGAATCATCTCCACCATGGCAAACCCCATACGGGTGAAGAAACCGGGCGATAAGGTCAAGGCACACATCTGCTGGTAGCCCCGCTCCCGCCCCAGTGCGATGAGCCTGGCCACAATTTGGCTGCCCAGATTCCGGCCCTGCCATGCAGGTTCCACCACCAGGGAACGCAACTCCACAAGATCCGGGGTCAGTTGCACCAGGGATCCCCCTCCCAGCACATGGCGGGGGCTGGCATCGGCGGTATCCGCGATCGCTACAATCCAGTCCTCCGGTGCCGCGGCAATGGATTCGGCCGAGCGGTACAGCATCACATTGCGTTCCGCGTAGTAGTTCACCAGCGCAGCCAGCCGCGGGGCATCGGCGGGCTGCGCCTGTTCCAGTTGTATCATCCGGTACACCTCTGCGGTTTGTACCCAGCCCTACATCGTTTTCAGGATGTCTCCGACATGCATGACCGCCTGTTCCAGCTCCGCGTGTGTGATCGTCAGAGGCGGTACGAAGCGCAGAATGTTGGTACCTGCGGACACTACCAGCAGTCCCTTGTCATACGCCTGGTCCACTACCGGATTGACATCGATATCCATTTCCGCGCCCACCAGCAGCCCCTGTCCCCGGATGACCTGGATATGGGGGGAATTCAGTTCCGAGAGCAGTTCCTTCAGGTGTTCGCCCTTGGCGCGTACACTTTCCAGGAACTCGGGTTGGGCCATGCGGCTCAGAACATTGCATGCCACATGGGAGATCAAGGCGTTGCCGGCAAAGGTGGAGGCATGATCACCGGGATGTATCATGTCGGCGACTTTCTGCTTCATGCAGATGGCCCCCATAGGCAAGCCTCCGGCCAGGGCCTTGGCCAGCGTCATGATGTCAGGTTCCACACTGTCCCCGCAGATCGTCTGATACCCCCACAGGGCTCCCGTACGGCCCATGCCGCTCTGTACTTCATCAAAGATGAGCAGGGCATCGTATTCGTCCGCCAGCTTGCGCAGGCCCTGCAGAAATTCCGCCGTGGCCACGTTCACGCCGCCCTCGCCCTGTACGGGTTCCACAATAATGGCACACACCCGCTCGTCCATATACTCGGCGGCACTTTCCGGATCGTTGTATTGGGCAAACCGCACGCCCGGCATCAGGGGCTTGAAGGGATCCTGGTATTTGGGCCGGGGTGTGGCGGCCAGACTGCCAAACAACCGGCCGTGAAACGCGTCGGTGAAGGCCAGAATGCAGTACTTGTCCTCGTAGTCCTTGTCATAGGCATACCGCCGGGCGAATTTGAATGCCCCTTCGTTGGCATCCGCTCCCGTCAGGCAGAAATGCACCTTGTCCGCGAAACTGTTCTGACACAGCAACTGGGCCAAGCGGGCATGGGGTGCCGTGTGATACAGATTGCTGACGTGGAACACCCCGCTGTCCACCACTTCCTGGATAGCGCCTTTGATCTCCGGATCGCCATAGCCCAGCGCGTTCACCGCAATCCCGGAAACGCAGTCCAGGTACGCCTTGCCCTCCGTATCGTACAGGGTGGCCCCTTCGCCATGGCTGAACACCATGGGCGGGCGGGCATAAACCCCCAACACATAATCCTGTTCCAGCTGGATGATTTCCTGTGTATTCACGCGACCTTCTTCCTTTGCACTTGGCTACAGATCAACAAACGGTATCAGTTGTCCCGGCACATGAGACTGAAACTCTGGGCGGTGGGTCCCTTGCGCGGCTGGCTCGCCATGAACAGGGCCAGCGGCACCACTTCCGCCGGCTGCTTGAACCATTCGGAGGCCCAGGCTGCTGGTTTCCCGTCCGGCTGGTTCGCCACCCATTGGGTCATGTCCGTGTCCACGGGACCCGGGATCAATTCATTGACGGCGATCCCATCCTGCCAGACTTCCTGGGCCAGTACCCGCGTCAGCATCCACAGACCGGCCTTGGATACACAATAGGCCGAAGAGCCGGCCGCCCCCTTGTGCCCCATGCCAGACCCCACGACGATGATTTTGCCGCCGCCACGGGCCTGCAGATAGGGTACCGCGGTTCGGGCACACAGGTAGGCGCCAAACAGATTGGTGTCCAGCACCGCAGTCCATAAATCCGGATTGCTGTCGGCCACAGCGGCCTTCTCCAGTTCAATGCCCGCATTGAGGACCACAATGTCAATCCCGCCCAGTGCCTGATCCACCGCGTGATACATGGCTTCCACCTGGTCCCGCTGTGAGACATCACAGACCTGGGCCAGGGCATGTCCGCCTGCGTCCTGGATTTGGCGGGCCACGTCCGCTACCTGGTTCTCTGTCCGGGCCACACAGGCCACTTGTGCCCCGGCTTCCGCAAAGCCCCGGGCCACCGCCCGGCCAATGCCACGACCGGCTCCTGTGATCAGGGCATTTTGGCCCTGGAGCGAAACTGGGTTGGACATGACGTTCCTTCAGTGCTGAATTTGGTCGGAGTGCAACACGCCGGTGCCCTGGCCCGACTTGATGCCTTCCAGATTGGTGATAACAGCCTGTGCCACCCCCTGGGCCACTGCCTGCATGGCACTGCGTACTTTCGGGATCATACCCCCGTGAATATGACCTTCCTGGATCCAGGCTTCCGCCTGTTCCGCCGTCATGGCCCGCACCCGGCGTCCGGCGATCTGGACGCCGGGCACATCCGTGACCAGAAAGAGTTGCGCGGCACCTACCGCCGTCGCCACCGCCATGGCCACATGATCGGCATTCACGTTGTAGTGCAGACCATCATCCACACCCAGGGATATGGGACTTATCACCGGAATGCGATCCTGGTCCAGGAGCAGGTTGACAAAATCCGCATGCACGGCGGCGATCTCCCCCACGCGCCCCAGATCGCCCGCCGGATGCAGCATGGGCCGGACGCGCACCGTACCATCATCCACGCCGCTGATCCCGACACCATGCAGGCCCTCCGCCACCAGGGCGCGTACCAGGCGCTTGTTGAGCAGACCACTCAACACCATTTCGGCCACGACCAGGCTTTCCTCGGTGGTTACGCGCAGGCCATCCAGAAAGCGGGTCTCCAGCCCCAGCGCCTGCTGGTAGGCGGCGATGGTCTTGCCACCACCATGCACAACAATGACACGCTGACCATCTGTCCGCAACACTTTGATGGCCAGCACCAGTGCGGACACGAAGGCGGGATCATCCAGTTCGCCACCCCCAATCTTGATGACGACGGGATAGGGGCTTGCGATCTCGGTCATGGCTACTGCACTCCTGCCCCATGGCTGTTATCGGAATGACGGCTGTCCATCACAGCAAGCCTGCTGTCTCTTCATGGCCCAGGGCAATGTTCATGTTCTGGATGGCCTGGCCACTGGCCCCCTTGACCAAATTGTCAATACTGGCCACGATTATGTAGTCCGCACCGTCCGTCTGGGCGGGATTGACCGGCGTGACACTGATGGCACAGTGATTGGTGTGCGCCACATGGCGTACCGAGGCCTGGACGCCGGCCGGCAGAAGCTGTATGAAGCACTCGTTGGCGTACGTTTCGGCGAACAGGGCCCGTATGTCAGCTTCCCTGACACCGGCTGTAACCGAGACGTAGATGGTGCTCAGTATGCCCTGATTGAAGGGCGCCAGGTGGGGCACGAAGGTAAAAGCATAACCATCCTGGGTGGCATTGGCCTGTCCCAGCACCTGCTCCATTTCCGCAATGTGCCGGTGGCGATAGCCCACATTGTAGGGGCTGATGTTTTCGTTGGCTTCCACAAAATGGTAGGGCAGCTTGGGTTTGCGCCCTGCGCCGCTGACCCCGCTCTTGCTGTCTACTATGATGCGCGGTTGCAGCCATCCGGCCTTGGCCAAGGGGTAAAGCGCCAGATTCACCGAAGTGGGATAACAGCCCGGATTGGCAATCAACTGGGCTCCCGCAATGTCGGCCCGATACACTTCGCACAGCCCATACACGGCCCGATCCAGCAAATCCGGTGCGTTATGCGCCAAGCCATACCACTGGGCATACGTGTCCGGATCCCGGAGGCGGTAGTCGGCACTTAAATCCACGACTGTGACGCCCGTGTTGTGAAAAGCCCGTACCGGATCCACCGATTGGGCATGGGGCAATGCCAGAAACACGACATCCACTTCGTCGGCGCGCCCCAGCGCCGTCTCCAGCGCTACAAGCTCCGTATCCCAGGGACCGGGATACACGTCACTGTATTTCTTGCCGGCGCTCTGTTCACTGGTGAGCCAGACCAGTTCGGTCTGGGGATGTCTTTCCAGCAAGCGAATCAGCTCGTATCCAGTATAGCCTGTGGCGCCCGCGATTCCCACACCTGTCATGATCCCTATTCCCGTTGCGCTGCAATTTTGGACATAAAAAAAGCTCTCCGTCCGGAGAGCACAAACGGCTATGACACATGCGCGCACAAGGCCCTGCCAGACAACTGCTGGTTATTGTAGACGCGACCTCCTGCGAGCAGGAACAACCATGGAGAGCAACATGTTCATGGCAACAGAATAGCATAGAACCGGGTTCTGGTCAAAGTGCTGCGGGTCCCATCGGCCTGACCGGGCACTCACGTTCCCTGTCCTGATTGGCGGGCAAACTTCCGGATAGCCCGTTCCATGGAACCGGGCACATGACGACTCATGTCCTGCAGGGCCTTCAGAATCCTCCCGGGGGTGAGTCCTTCCTGGAAAGCCCGTTCCAGGCTGCGCTGGTTGATCTGGTATACGTATTCCACACCACTCTCCTGCCACATGGCAAAGCGCTCAATGCGGAAACGCAGCTTCAAGGGCAAGGACAACGGCAAGCGCAGACGGAAGTTGCCACCGATCGTGATCCGGGGCTGATCAGGGCGGCCTTCATGCGCCAGATCGTGCCCCAGCCATATGGCACCTGCCCGGGTCAGGGAAACCGCCCAGGCCCCATGGGCCAGATCGGCCAGGCGCAACGCCCCCAGCCAGTGCAGGGAGTGCTGCAACAGAAACCGCACCAATTCTCCCTCCACCCATTCCCAGTGTTCAAAGCCCCGGGCGAACGCCTGCCGTTCCGCATGCCGGATATACCAGTGATCGTAGCTGCCCCCCGCACGCTGGAAATCCGGTGCCTGCTCATGGATAGCGGCCACGATATCTTCTATCCGATACCATTGCCCCATGGACAGGTACCGGCACAGATCCAGAAACCCTTCACGCGTGGCCACCGGATGATTGCGCCAGCGTTCCGTGTTGTGGAAATCCAGCACGGGAATCTCACGGAGATCATTCCAGTCCTGGGACTGCCGCCAGACATTCCACATGGCCGTGGCCTGTCCATGCTGGTC
This sequence comes from Caldilineaceae bacterium, assembly GCA_963664185.2. Taxonomy (GTDB): domain Bacteria; phylum Chloroflexota; class Anaerolineae; order Caldilineales; family Caldilineaceae; genus Bin34. Next base: position 5,733 of record CAXXOQ010000245.1, read on the forward strand.
CTGGTCCAGAAACGCCCGGACCCGGTTGTTGTTCAGGGTGATCCGGATGACGTCCTCTTCCTCATTCCCTTCGCTCTTGAAGAAACCAAGGCCCTTGGCCATGTGCAGCAGCAGCCGCTTGCGCACTTCCAGATCCGGGGTGTCAGGGAAGGCCAGCAACCGGGCGGTGAGGCGCTGGTCATCTTCGGGCACGAGTGCGCCGTCCACCAGCCGCAGGGGTTCCTGATACACGACACCAAGGACAGATCCCAGATCACTGAGCATGTACCCTTCCGTATCCAGAATCTGGTCCTGGGAGGGCGGCGGAGCCGGCATGACCTGCAGTCTGGCCTCTGCACCCGGCAAGGCCGGACGGGGCATCTGGTCTACAATGTCGGAGGGCATGTAGACCATGGGATAGGCTTCCGGGCCAATTCCCTCAAACCCGCGGCCAATCAGACCGTTATAATAGAGCAGTTCGCTGACCGATTGGGGGGTCAGCCAGCGTTCGGTGTCGGCCAGACGCGCATCCCCCATGATTTCCAGTTCCCCAAATCGGCTTGTGAACTGATCCTGGGGCATGCTGCCATTGACCGCAACCAGCGCCTCCATGGCTTTCTGCACTTCCGGGTTGTCGGCCAGTTCCTCGCAAACGTTCTGTACGGAAGCGGGACTGATCAGCTCGGAGGCCAGCACTCTTTCAAACTCGGCACGGTCATCCAGGAAATCCACATCGGCACTGCGGTTTTCACTGATGACTTCAAGGAGTTTGAGCGAATGATCCTTGAGCATTTGCAATGTGGTAGGCATAATCCAGGTGTTTGGCACACTACAGGGTCATCAGGCTCTGTCTTGCATTAGACTACACTATACGTGTTACTCTCTTTCGTAGCAGTGAGGCAAGAAGGAAATGAACCGGATTCCATTGGGGTTTCTGCCCGGTATTGTACGCAATATTGGCATTGCCTGGCGATTGATGAGCAATCCATCCGTGTCCCCCTGGGTGAAAACCCTGCTGCCGGTGCTGGCCCTGATCTACTATTTTTCCCCCATTGATCTGTTGCCAGGATTGCCCTTCGATGACCTGGTATTGCTGCTGCTGGTTTTTCCGCAGCTCATGATCCGGCTGTCCCCACCGGAAGCCGTGGCGGAAGCTACGTACGGTGTCGCACCGTCAGCCCAGGAAGAAGAGGATGAGGACACGATAGATGTCCCCTGGCGCACCGTGTCCTGAGGGGATGCACCCGGCAGAGATCCGGTGCAGAAACCGGGACCGGACTACCGCACCGCGGTAAAGGTCAGGGGATTCAGCACTTCGCCCACAAGATCATAGGGCATCGCCCCGGTTATGTGGACCGACAGCATGGAGCCAGGCGCAACGTCAGGGGCGTCGGGGATCAGGACCAGCCCGTCCACTTCCGGTGCGTCCCGGTAACTGCGCCCAACCAGTACCGTCCCCTGGTTTTCGTCTACCCCTGTGCCCTCAATCAAAACATCCATTTGCCGGCCAATCTGGGCCTGATTCCGTGCCAGACTGATGGGTTGCTGGCAGGTCATGAGCCGGTGCCAGCGCTCCTCCTTGACTTCGGCATCCACCTGATCGGGCAACGTATAACTGGGCGTTCCCGGTTCAGGACTGAACTGGAAGGCCCCTACCTTGTCGAACCGGATTTCGTTAACAAACTGCAGCAGATTTGCAAATTCGTCTTCGGTTTCACCTGGGAAGCCGACAATGAAGGTGGTGCGCAGCGCGATGTCCGGCATGGCCGTGCGCAGCTGGGTGATATGGTCGAAAACCATGTCCAGTCGATGTGGCCGACGCATGCGGCGGAGCGTGGCGGGATCCCCATGCTGGAGCGGTATGTCCAGATAGGGTACGATGCGTTCCTCCCGGGCCATGGTTTCAATCAGGTTGGCCGTGACATGTCCCGGATAGGCGTACATAAGCCGAAGCCATTGCAGATCGGACCCGCAGCGCTGGCAGAGCGTACGCAGCAGGTGCGCCAGGGAATCGGGTTCATGGCGATCCCGACCGTAGTCGGTTGTATCCTGCGCCACCACGACCAGTTCCTTGGCTCCACCCCGCACAAGCTGCCGGGCCTCCTCCAGCACGGCATCCATGGCACGGCTGCGCAGCTTGCCCTTGAACGAAGGAATGGTGCAAAACGCACAGGGGGCATTGCAGCCATCGGAAATCTTGAGATAGGCACTGCCGGCCGTGACCGTCCGGGGCCGGGGCGTGTCGGACGTTGCCGGATCGCCCAGCAAGGCGTAGGATTCCTGCCGGCGGCCTTTGGTACCCCCGCGCAGTGTGCGCACCAGGGGCACGATTTCCGTCCAGCGTCGCGTTCCCAGCAGGCCGTCGACTTCGGGTACAGTCTGCAGAATCAGATCCCCCTGGCGCTGGGCCAGGCAGCCGGCAGCGATGAGCGTCTGATCCTGCCGCTTCTGCGCCGCCTGATCCTGCAATACCGACAGGGATTCCTGGATGGCGTCCTGCAGAAACCCGCAGGTATTCACGATAATGACATCGGCTTCCTGGACATGCGGCTGTGCGGCAAGGTGCGCATCCTGCAACAGGGCTTCCATACCGCTGCTGTCCGCTTCGTTCTTGGGACATCCCAGGGTGATGAGGTGGTAGGAAAGGTGGGTCAGATCCGGTCTCATGAAGTCTTCATCGGCTACAGGCAAATAGGGGCATAGGCCCTTCATATTACTGCAAGTGTGTCACCAGAGGATCAGTCTTCCTTGCGGGTTGCGTTACCAAAGGCACTGGATTCACAGACTGTCCCGAAGATTTGCCTGTCGCCAGGTACTGGCATTTCGCTGCGAGCAACCGGAACACAATTCATTATCCTTGCAAATCCAAAGTTGACCTTTCAATTTACAAGGATAATGGGTATAGCTTAGCCTTGTATAGTGCAAGTTGGAGTGGAATGCACCATGATCATACCGCGACATGCACTTCCCGTGGTGCAACAGGCCCTGAGACGCCAGGCAGCCGTAGCTCTTATCGGACCGCGCCAAGTGGGCAAGACTACCCTGGCCCATGAAATCAAGGCCGAGCAGAACGCACTCTATCTCGATCTTGAGTCACGCGCGGACCGGAACAAGCTGGCGGATCCCGAGCTTTTTCTCTCAGCGTATGCAAATCAGCTTGTCATTCTGGACGAGATTCACCGTACCCCCGAGATTTTTCCGGAACGGCGCGGCTTAATTGACCAGGGACGGCGCCAAGGCCATCGCACAGGACGCTTTCTGATTCTGGGTTCTGCCTCTATGGTTCTGCTCCGGCAATCCCGTGAAAGTCTCGCGGGACGTATAGAGAACATCCATATTCATCCCTTTGACGTCCTGGAGACTGCCACTCCCGGTCTCGCGATCCCGTCCCTCATTCCCGTCCGGATTACCGCTGGCTCCGGCGTACGGCGCCTATGGGTATGGGGAGGATTTCCCGACAGCTTTCTGGCTGCCAACGATACAGACAGCTGGATCTTTCGCCAGAACTTCATTCACACGTATCTGGAGCGCGATGTGCCGCAATGGGGATTTCGCATTCCGGCCGCAAGGCTGGAGCGCCTCTGGACCATGCTGGCCCACAACCAGGGGGCATTGTTGAATGTCACCAAACTCGCTGCCAGCCTGGATGTCAGTCCTCCTACTGTCAGCCTGTACATTGATTTGCTTGTCGACCTGTTGCTGGTCCGACGTCTACCCCCATTGCATGCCAATACGAAAAAACGTCTGATCAAGTCCCCCAAGCGGCCTGGTGCATGCTCTGCTGGGACTGAAAGATTACAATGGATTGGCAGGACACCCGGTTGTCGGCTCCAGCTGGGAGGGATTTGTCGAGGAAAACCTGTTGGCGGTTGCCCCCCACAGACCAGGCCCAGTTTCTATCGCACGGTGGCCGGTGCCGAGATCGATTTGGTGCTGGAGATGCCGGGACAAGACAAAGTCTGGGCCATAGAAATCCAGTACAGCCTCACCCCCAGGCTACAGAAAGGTTTTCGCCATGCCCGCGCAGATCTTGCCCCTGCGCGTTCCTTTATCGTCTATGCTGGCGAGGAACGCTATCCGATCACTGAGGACGTGGAAGCCATCGGTGTCAGGGAATTGGCTGTGGTCCTTCAGGCGCTATGGATGCCGGAAGGCAGCAAAGCGGGCGGGCAAGGAACATAGGCGAAGCAGGCCTTGCCTGCATACCTTCGGCCATGGTCGGGTTCATGTCCGGACAAGGTCATGGCAAGGTATTGTGACGGATGGAGAGCTTGCACAGATTGCCATTCCTTGCCAACGCATGTTTCAGGGAGAATGCCATGCATCCCACCGTAGCCCCGCATGAAGTAACCCAAGTCCTGGTTTTGGGTGCAGGCACCATCGGTACAGGCTGGACAGCCTATTTTCTGTCACAGGGCTTGCATGTGCATCTGGTGGACCCTTTTCGGCCTGCCACCGCCAGTCAGGCCGAGATCAAGCGGATGTTGGCGGTATTGCAAACGCTGTCGTCCGTATCAGACACGCATCAGGGTGAGGTGCATTTGCATGATCGGGTTGGACCTGCGGTGGCCCAGGCCCAGTTTGTGCAGGAATGTGTCATCGAGGATCTGGCGGCAAAGCAGCGGGTGCTGGCGGAGGTGGAGGAGGTGATGCCAGAAGACACCGTCATCTGTACCAGTACATCATCCCTGCTGCCGACGGCCATCCAGGCCCAGTGCCGACATCCGGAACGTGTCCTGGCAGGCCATCCTTTCAACCCTCCGCATCTGCTGCCGTTGGTGGAAGTCGTGGCCGGAGAGGCTACGGCCGCCGCCGTGGTGGACTGGACGGTGCGCTTTTATCAGGCTGTGGGCAAATTCCCGGTACGGGTCAAGAAGGAAGTCGTCGGCCACATTGCCAATCGCCTTACCTCCGCCCTGTTTCGGGAAGCCGTGCATATCCTGGCGGAAGGAATTGCCACGGCCAAGGATGTAGATGATGTCATTACCCAGGGACCTGGACTGCGCTGGGCGCTGCTCGGACCTTTCCTGATCTACCATTTGGGAGGCGGTGAGGGCGGTATCCGCAGTTACCTGGATCATTTGGGCGATACCCATCCAGCCCGCTGGGCCACACTGGGCAACCCCGTCCTGGATCAGGAGGTGCAGGACACCATCGTACAGAGTGTCCTGGCGGAATACGGGAACCGTCCCATCCGTGACCAGGAAGACGAGCGCGACCGGAATCTGATTCGGCTGCGGCAAATGAAATCTGCCTGAGTCTGTGGTTGTGCCAGGACCGCTGCCGGGGCTACCCATGCAGACCCGACAGAGGGCAACGGATTACTCAGCCGGCAGGATAATGTGATCGCCCAGCACAGGCCACCCCTCCTCATCCCACCAGAGTTCCCGTCCGCCCAATTTGGAATCGCCGTAATCTTTTCCATCATAGTAGTGAAAGGTAAAGAGGAAATGCTGCTGGCGTCCCTCCTGCCACGCAAATATACCTGCGTGCCCCGGACCTATATGGCGTCCTTCCGTGGCCAGAAACAACGTCCCACCCCCGCTCTGCAGGGATCGGCCCGCCTTGTCGGTATAGGGTCCTTCGGGGGCAAGGCTGCGTCCCACCCGAATGTTGTAGGTACTGCGCACGCCCTGACAGCAGCCATCCCAATTGACGAACAGATAGTAATATCCGTCATGTGGGTAAATATAGGCCGCTTCAATGGCATTTTCCTCGGCACTTTCCCCACCATAGGACGCCAGATGGATGAAGCGGTCCGGAAAACGCATCCGGTCCGGACTGGTCCAAATCTCTTCGGGATGTTCTTTCAGCTTGCCGGTGGCAGGGTCCAGCTGGACCAGATAAATGCCTCCGGCATGGGACCCGAACACCATCCATCTCAGCCCGGCGAAATCCGTAAAGACGCTCGCATCCATGGCGCGCGGATGGTCGGCCTCGCCTACGGAGCGCACCACCATGCCATCATCACGCCACAGATGTCCTCCATTCCTTTCCATGCGTACCGCACGGCCAATGGCATCCTGGATACGCCCCGGGATCTCATCGAACACCGTAAAGTACACTTCATCTGGTGAGGGCCGATCCGGAGCGTCAAATTCCCCGGACGCATTCCAGATCTGAATTTCATGTACCCAGATGGGCTTGTTGCGCAGAAACAGAGGAACGCCCTGCTCGAATTTCCCTGTGGCCGGATTGAGCACATACTGGTTCAGGCCGGCGCCGCGTTCGCCTGATGTGTATACGGTCAGGGTTCCCCCGTCCAGCACCAGAGGGGTCGGATCATGGACAGGCACATCCGCCGTAAACGGCGGGGCCGCGGGCAGGAATGGAGTCCCGTCCGCAGCCTGCGTACTGCAGGCACAGAGCAGACAGCAGGCCAAGCCTGCCGGCAACAGCCTGAACACAAAGAGGGACCTATTGTCCTAGGCCAAATCAAATTTCAGCGTGCAGGCATGTTCACATGCAGGTACCGGGGGCAGATCCACGGTGAGACCTGCCGCATCCTGCTGCCACGTGAGTTCACCGTCGGCACCGAGCATGGACACCTTCCGGATCCGATGCGCCCCGAAATCCGGATACGCCAACGACTGGATCCGGGCCTGGGGCCCGGGCCAGCCCAGCAGAATCGCATACAGTGCTGCATCGGTCTGGGTAAACCGAATGTCCTGCGCCGTCATCTGGGCATTGGATCTTTCCGTCATGTGGCCCGATGTCACCGCCGTCGGGCCTTCCCCGAAGCGGTCCCAATGTCGTGTGTCGTAAATGGCTTCGCCATTGACCGTCAGCCAGGCACCCAGATCCCGCAACAGCTGGGCAGCCTCTTCCGGGATTACGCCATCGGCCCGGGGACCGACATTCAACAGCAGATTGCCGTTCTTGCTGACAATATCCACCAGGTCATGCACCAGGGTCGTGGCCGACTTGAACTCGTCATTCTCGATATAGGACCAGGACTTGTAGGAAACGGCTGTGTCGGTCTGCCAGCACTCATCCCGAATGTCGTCAAGCTTGCCCCGTTCAATGTCCAGGACAGCCACCCCGGTCGGGAATTTGTCCTTGTACTGCAGCACAACCTCTCGATTCCATTGCAGCGCCTTGTTGTAGTAATAGGCACACACCTGGGGACGCCAGGGGGCAAATTCCTCGTAATGCCAGCCAAAATCAAACCACAGGATATCGGGCTCAAAGCGATCGATCATTTCCTGCGTACGCCGGAACCAATCCTCAATCCATTCCTGGGGGGCCGGTGCCTCTTCTTCATGACGGGGAGCGTACAGTCCCGCATGGGCCGGATCCGCCGTATCAAAATCATCCCGGTACGTGTAATAGCGCCAGTTGAAAGCCCGGTGCGAGGAGACACCGAATTTCAGGCCCCGCTGTCGTACGACATCACAGAGTTCCTGGACCACATCCCGCCTGGGCCCCATTTCGGCCGCATTCCACTTGGTGTACTGCGACTTGTACATGGGAAACCCGTCATGGTGCTCGCCTACCGGTACTACATACCGGGCCCCCGCCTGCTGAAAAAGATCCACCCACTGCTCCGGGTCCCATTTCTCGCCTCTGAACATGGGTATGAAGTCCTTGTAGCCAAACTGGCCCGGATGGCCCCATGTATCACAGTGATGCCGAAAATAGTTGGCGCCCTTGCGGGAAATTTCGTCCCGGTACATGAAGCGGGGATACCATTCATTGTCCCAGGCCGGCACTGCATAGACGCCCCAGTGAATGAAAATGCCCAGTTTGGCCTGCTTGAACCAGGCCGGAATCTCGTAAGCCTGCAGTGAATCCCAGTCGGCCTGGTACATTTGCGATCTCCTTGTATCTTGCGCGAAGGAGGCCATGGTGGGCGGCTTAACGCGTGACGGTACGGCCTCTCTGTCGATACAGCACCATCTGGTTCGACAGATCCGCGACGATGTCCGGACGTTCGTCCCACAGGTTTTGCGCTTCTCCGGGATCTTCGGCCATGTTGTAAAGCTGTCCCGGGGACAGGGGTTCCGGTTCGGAACCGGCGGGCGGAGCCCAGCCCCCGGATCCCCGGGTCTCGAAAATGACCTTCCAGTCATCGGCGCGCAAGGAGAAGACGCCGGTCTGTGAATGGTGAATCAGGTCGGTCCGCACGGTTGCGCTCGGGTCGGTAAGGGCGTCGAGAATGCTCACACTGTCTTCCGCGCCGTCTGCTGCCAGATTCTGCCCCGTGATGTCCGCACAGGTGGCCATGAAGTCCACCAGAGATACCAGCGCGTCGCTGACTGTGTGGGCCGGTATGCGACCGGGCCAGCGGGCAATCAGGGGTTCCCGGTGGCCGCCTTCCCAGATGTGGGCCTTGTATCCACGCCAGTCGGCAGACGACCGGTGGCCGTAGGTCGCATAGGCTTCCATGCCGGTTTTGCCCGGTTGCCGATCCCCTGGCAGGGCACCATTGTCACTGGTTACCATCACCAGGGTATTGTCCGCCAAACCCGTTTCATCCAGGACATCCAGTACCTGCCCTACCATCCAGTCGTACAGCCAGACCAGGTCCCCGCGGGGACCTGCTCCCGACTGATCCCGCGCAAACTCGGGAACATCGGCCCGGGTACAGGGTTCATGCGGGGCATCCGAAGTCAGATACAGGAAGAAAGGCTGATCCTGACCGGCCCGTTCCCGGATGTACTGCACCGCCTGCCGGGCTATGCGGGGATCAGCATCCTTGTGTTCCCAGCCCGGAACCATCATGCCCGGGCGGCTGGTAAATACCGGGGGATCGTGGTACAGGGAGGGAATGTCGACAAAGTGCTCGTTTTCGATAAAGCCATAGGGCGGCTGGCAGGTGGGACAGCCTGACGCTCCGAAGAAGTAATCAAACCCCAGGGCAGTCGGCCCCCCAATGATCGGCTGGGTGAAATCCACCAGCTCCTCCATTTCCCGAGTGGCGTTGCGCCAGGGCAGCGCGCGGTTGAAATCGAAGAAACAACCCGGCTTGGTGGAATACCCCAGTCCGAGATGCCACTTGCCTATGGCTGCCGTATGGTAGCCAGCATCCTGCAACAGGCCTGCCACGGTCTGCCGCGTGGGTTCGATCAGGGGCGGTTCATACCCATAAATCACATTGCTCCGCAGATGGGAACGCCAGCAGAAACGGCCTGTGAGGACTCCATACCGGGTGGGAGTACAGACCGCGGAAGGCGAGTGGGCGTCAGTAAAGCGGATTCCTTCCCGGGCCAGGCGATCCATGTTGGGGGTTGGGATACGGGAGTCAGGGTTATAACATGTCAAGTCCCCCCAGCCCATGTCGTCTGCCATGATATAGATGATGTTAGGGTGTGTACGGGTGTCGCTCATGAGATTGGCTCCGCTGGCTGGTTCCGGATTGTCTGTTGCAGGTTCCTGCAACCGATTGATCCGGGCTATGACATATTCCAGGTGGTATCACGGCAGGCGGCGGGCACAGGCAGTCAGCTGTGAACCGGGTACATCGCCGTTCACAGCATCATGCTTACCGCAGCCGACATGGAGGCAAAGCCTCGTCCTGATTTTACTGCAGTACAAGCGGAAAGAAGGATTGAACCAGAGAACTCCCTGCGGATTCCCCCTGTGTCCCGGAATTCCCCCTCCAGTGGGAGACAAAGATCCAGGGCGGCCAAAACCACACGAAACGGTCGCATCGCCAAGGGGCCGGAAGGGGCCGGACTTGCGCAAGTGTTGTCCACAGGACCGGGACTCATGTGGCTTGTCTTCGGCACGTTGAAGCGGTTCCGTGATCCCAACGAAATTGGAGACATCTCCGCGAATCATGGTACGCAGTAACAGGGAGTGGTCACCGGATTTCCGGATCCATATCCCTGGACTTGCCTTTCTGGAACTGGAGTCGCCAAGGGACCCTTGCCCCACAGGGTCACTCCAGGCCGTATCCCTGGGGAGGTTCCTTCAGGCTTCCGGGTCCGAAAGGCGATCCCTCACACATCCGTCCAGGTACATCATCACCACCTCAGACACCTGTTCCCGGGGCGTGCCCAGCAGATTCCGATACAGGTTTCCTGCATTCGGCATATGAGTCAACGGCTGATTCCAGAGAAGGGCGCGGTAATGGGCAATGACACTGTCGTCCAGATGCAAGCTGGCTATATCCAGGGCATCCTCCAAGGCCTTGCGCGCTTCGCCCCGTGCTTCACCCCGCGCTTCGCCCCGTGCTTCACCCCGCGCTTCGCCCCGTGCTTCACCCCGCGCTTCGCCCCGTGCTTCGCCCCGCGCCTCAACCCGCGCATACGACTCTGCTACGGCTTCGGCAAAATCTGCAGTCAACATCCTCAGCCCCTCCAGCGTGGTGGCCTCCCTGTATTTGTCGTCAATTCTACCACGGTCGCACAGCGGCTTGATCAAGCCGAAATAAATCCACCACACCACACACCGCTCGAACCCGTGGCGGTGCCAGTCCTGCGTGTGGGCCAACGCCTGCAAGCCGGCAAACAGGTCGAACATGCGGGAGCCATACACAGACCATAGCTGGCTCTCCTGTCCCGGTACTTGCAACACATGGGCCTCAATGTCGTAGCGCAGGATGTGCAGGCATACGAAGGCGTCAAATGCATCGTGCAGAGACAGTTCATGCCATGGCCGATCCCGGTACGTAACCCCCAGATCGGCCATCGGCACCGGCTGTTGCGGTCGGGTCCATCCGCCGGCCAGGACCACTTCAATTTCTGGCACGGGACCGGCCCAGGGACGTCGGCCCGTATGTACCAGCAGGCTCAACATCGGCAAGGGAAGGCCGTCTTCATCCCGCATGTTCTGCCCCGACACGTGGATACGCAGGAGAATCCGGTAATCCATCAGCCGTTCCCACATGTCGTCGTCGTAACGACTTTGCAGTTCTACGTGCACGAGTGCGATGTGACGACCGGATTCCGGCTTCTGGATCCACATCAGGAGGTCGGGATCGCGGTGCGTAGGCGAGGCTTCAGTCCGGTCACCCTTCTTGGCTTCCAGCTGCACTACCTGGACATGGAGATGATGCGGCTGAAATGCCGGTCCCAGACCCAGGGCGGGGCACGCCTCCGGAACCATGCGGTTGATCAGCGCCGCTGCCGCCACAGGATGACCAAAGAACATCTTGCCCGTCCGATCCTGGGAAAAATGTTCCCTTCCGAGTTCACTGGCAGGGGGCATAATGCACTTCCTTTGGTCTGGGACAATGCCCCTGACTTCCAACACCCACAAGCCTGTCCCTGTCTGCAGACGTAACACCGACCAGGGCCCAAGGGATTTCACAGACCGCTTCCGCAACCGTCGGCTTTGAACGGGAGGGGGGATTCACAACACAGGGATCAGATTGGCATCCCCTGTCCCCATGGGATGTCAGGCTCCTTTTGTTGCCGTTGACTCCCCCATCATCCCGGTACTTCTGGCTGGTACAGGGAAGCCCTGTGGGAAGGCATTGCATGATGACAGGTCCATCTCCGGTCTTGACAAACTGTGGACGGACACCTTTGTGACCTCTCTGGATCAAGTCCGGGAACAGGTCGTTCTGTGTGGTCCGGCGGCAGGGCTGGTCAGAAAAGATGCGGCCGTGCACCGTTATTGGGCCACAGATGCCGAAAAGCCGTATTGGGATCGGGCCTGTTCCGGCGAAAGATACCCTTGGGCCACATCCTCTGCAATCAGCATATGGGATCTTGCGTGGGACAAGCCAAACCCACCACCGCCACCAATGCGCAGTTCTACTACGTCCCCCGGCTGCAGGAGAATGGGGGGAAAGCGCTCCACGGTCTCCTGGTTAATCAGGACTTCGCCCTTGGCTCCGGGCCCTCCCCCCGCCAAGCCGGGGGGCACGGTGACCACCCGATCAGGGGTCAAGTTGAACATCATGGGTTCCTGGCCTACATGTTCAAAGGCAATGACCTGTCCCAGGCCTCCTCTATGACAGCCGGCGCCGGCGCTGTCTGTCCACAGCTGCTTGGCCCGAAAGTGCAGCGGCGCTTTGGTTTCCATGATCTCGCAGGGGGTAATCGTGGAATTGTTGGGCCATGCGACCGGCAGCATGCCATCCAAAGTCGGCTGCCCGCCACGGCCCCCATGCGGAGCATGTCCACCAGGTAGTTGCCGTATGGCTCCTCAGCCCCTGACAAACACGAAGGGCCAGATGCCGCCGTTGCTGGCCTGCACCCGGTCCCCGAGGATTTGATGGAGCGCACCGAAAATGCACTGATTCAGGTTGTTGGTCGTCTTGGCCCGGGCCTTGACCGCCGCCGGAAATCGGGCATTCAGGATGGAACCGACCGGAGGATTGACGGCAATGGGACGAAAAAGGCCCTCATTGTTGGGCATGTCGGGCACCAGGGCGCACTTGAACGGAAAGACCACGGTGGCGTAGGTGGTGTTGTAGGAAGCATTGATGGCCGCGGCCGCGGTTTGCGCGGAAGTGCCCGCGAAACGCACCTCGATTTCGTCTCCTGCTACCACCACCTGCGTGCGCAGCCAAACACGTTCCAGATAGCCGTCGATTTCCAGTTCGTGCTGATAGCAGCCATCCGGAAGCGCCGCGATCCGGGCACGCATCAACTGCTCCGAACGCGTCAGGATGGTCTGTGCCAAATCGTCCAGGGACGCCATGTCATAGTCGTCCAGGAATTCCCCTATCCGCTGGGCCCCTATCTTCGCGGCGCCGGCCATGGCCCGCAGATCGCCCAGCAGCAGGTCGGGCACACGGCAATTGGCCCCGATCAGGGCAAAGGCCAGGGCATTCTCCTGCCCTCCCTCATACAGCTTGAAGGGGGCCATGCGCAGTCCTTCCGCGTATACATCGGACCCTTCGATTTCGTTGGGATGACCGCCCACATCGGACATGTGGGATACAGTGCCGATATAGGCAATCACCTGCCCTGACCGAAAGACAGGCACGAGGAGAATATAATCCGGCAGATGACCGGTGCCCTGCCACGGATCGTTGGTGGCAAGGACATCCCCCGGCTGCAGGGTATGGGCCGGAAAGCGTTGTAGCAACACCCGGGCCGTGCGGGGCAGGACAACACAGAAACTGGGTGAACTCCACACGGACTGGCAGAGCGATGCCCCGCGGCAGTCCGTCAGGATACAGGCAAAATCCCGGCCCTCGCTGAGGATTCGTGGAGAAAGTCGTGCGCACGATGATCTGATCCACTTCGTTCAGAATACTGATCAGGCGCTGCCACAGAATCTCCAATTCAATCGCGTCGAAGTTCTTCATGCGTTCCATACCCCTGCAGAGCCTTCGCCCTCATCTGGGAGACTTATAGGCATAACTTGACAGGCAGTTGGCGTTTCCTGCTCCTCCAGGTCCTGGCCGGGAACGCGTACCGCCGTGCCCAAACCCCTGTCCCGCAGGCCACAGCGCGTTCATGTTGCACCAGGATATTGCTGGCACGTTCCCGTCGGCTTTGCCGGCAGAGTCCGTAGGATACGCCCCGGAAGATGGCCCAGGATTTCCGGTTCTTCCTGTCCGTACGGCTACAGCAATGGCACACCTGGCGGGCATGCTTCGGGGCCGCCGGGACGAAGCGCTGGCACGCATAGCCGAGGCGGGGGCCAGCGGGTCCCAGGCGGCACACGAAAATTGCGGTGGCTCTGCCCTGCTCCCAGTGTGCCCCCTGTGCGGTCGCTCATCAGTAGGTCCAGGTCCGTTCCCGAGGGCTCTCGTTGCGTATCATGCGCTGCAACAAACGGCCACGCATGGCCGCCAGGTCATGCCGATAGGCCACATCCCCGGCGACATCCCGGTATTGGCCATACGCCGCTTCCAGATCCCAGAGACACTCCCGGCCATTGGCATGCATGACGTACCGATAGCGCTGATTGCGCAAGCTCTTCCAGCCCCGCATTTCCATGAGGGCGTCGTTCTTGCTCCCACAGGCACGACCCTGCATGAGGGGCAACAGGGAACGGCCCTGTACCGGCGGCGGGATTTGACACCCTGCCAGTTCCAGGAGCGTGGGCACCACATCTACACCCTCCACGATATGACGGATCCGCTGACCACCACTCTGGCCTGGAATGCGTACCAGAAGCGGTACCCGGCTGACGACGTCTTCTCCAGGATAGCCCTTGCCCCACTTGAAGTATTCCCCCAGCCACTCTCCATGGTCCGACGTGAAGACCACGATGGTGTCCTCGGCCATGTTCAGGTCAGACAAAGCCTGCAAAATAGCACCCACATGAAAGTCCACTTCCGAGATCATGGCGTAGTACCCATGCCGCGCGGTGCGCAACTGTTCCGGCTGGAACTGCGCATCTGCCGCCTGGACCGCGGCTTCCGGGGGAAACGGGGCAATGGACAGACTGTCGCGATCATACAGATCCAGGAAGCGCTGGGGTGCCACCCAGGGCGAATGGGGGCTGTAGAAACCGGCAATGCACAGGAAGGGCTGGCCCGCACGCTGGGCCCGCTGCAGATACGCAATGGTCTGTTCCGCCACGAAGGCCGTATGGGTGACCTCATCCGTGCCGGCAAAGGGAATGGCGTCCCGTGTAGCCTGGCGATCCCAGGCCAGCGGATGGGGTACCGGATCCACCTGCTGCATGGTCTGATTCCAGGTGCGGGCCGTAGGCGGCAGTCCCAGGCTGACATGCGGCAGCTGTGCGGGATCCTTGCGCCGGACCCAGGCCCGGTAGGCGTCTTCATACGATCCGGGTTCGTCGGAAATCTCCAGATGATCAAACCCGTAGGCCGGGTGCACATGCCGATGATCCCGGTTGGCATGGGGCAAAAAATGCAGTTTGCCTATATTGGCACACGTATAGCCCTGGGGTCCCAGCATGCGGGGCAGCGTCAGTGTCTCCTCCGGTACCGGGACACCCATGTGGGTAATGCCCAGCGTACCCGGATACTGTCCCGTCAGAAAACTGATACGGCTGGGCATGCAGACCGGATTCTGGACAAAGTAGTGATCAAAATTGCTGCTCTCGGCTGCCAGCAGATCCAGATGGGGCGTCACGATCTCCGGATTGCCGTTGACGCCCAGGCCATCCCAGCGTTGCTGATCGGTGTAGAGAATCAGGATATTGGGGCGTTGCATGTTGTCAGATCACACTCCATGGAAAAAAACAGGCCAGCCTGTGATGCGGAGCGCGGGTGACGCTTGCGGACCACCAACCTGCAGGCAATGTACCACGGCAACACCGGTCCTGCCGATAAAGGCTCCGTCCAAGACTTGCGTATGACACGTCAGGCATGTGCGTTCCGGTCCAACGTCTCGGCCACAGCCTGCACCAGCAGGGCATGTTCCGCCTGGTGTACACGTTGGGTCAGGCACGCCAGGGTATCTTCGGCATGAATGGGGATCGCACGGGTACGAATGACAGGCCCGGTATCCACCCCTTCATCGGGTACCCAATGTACCATGATTCCGGTTTCCTGAATGGCATTGTGCTGGAAGGCCTGAAAGGCCCGTTCAATGGCATGCATACCGGGAAACATGCCCGGCAGGGCGGGATGCAGGTTGATGACCTTGTGGGGGAAAACGGGACAGAAAGGCGTGGGTCAACACCCGCAGCCAACCGGCCAGCACGATCAGATCCGGCCGGGAGTCTGCCACCACAGCCGCCAGATCCTGATCATATTCGGATCGTGATTTCCCGGCAGCCCGGTACTGCTTCCAAGGCAGTGTCGCCGTGGGGATGTCCGCCTCCCGGGCGCGCATGAGACCATAGGCATCCGGACGACTTGCCACCACCAGACCAATCCGGGCGGCCAATGTACCGTTCCGACAGGCATCTATCAGGGCCTGCAGGTTGGAACCATGGCCAGAGATGAGTACGGTAAGTCGGGGCAGCTTGGGGTCGTGCATTTGGGGCGCGCGCAAGATTCTATGACAGCCTGACACCCGATCCGGACTCCAGGTACCCCACAAGAACCGACTCGGGCAGGATCTGCGCAATCTCGCGGGCTGTCCCGGGCGTACAGACCAATACCAGGCCGATACCCATGTTGAAGACGCGATAGGCTTCTGTGGGTTGCAGGCGGCCCCATGCCACCAGATACCGGAAAAGCGGGGGCGGCTGCCAGGCCCGGGTATCAATGACGGCGCCCAGATGGGCAGGCAACAAGCGTTCCACGTTGGCAAAGAAGCCGCCTCCCGTGATGTGCGCGATGCCCAGCAGGGGAATACCTGCCTGATCCAGGATCTTCATGTGCGGCCCGTAGGAACGGTGCGGGCGCAACAGCGCGGTCGGTCCAGCTCTCCCGGCCGGAAGGAATCGGGGCCTGGCAATCCCGTTCCGCCATGATGGCGCGGATTAGGGTATAGCCGTTGGTGTGCGGACCGTTGCTGGGCAGTCCCACCAGCTGATCCCCGGGCTGCATGGCATCCACCCGGGGAAAGACATCCACCGGAGCCAAGCCCATCATGGTGCCCACGATCTCAAAGGTGTCCGAGTGATACACGTCAGGCATTTCCGCGGTCTCACCCCCTACCAGCCGACAGCCGGCAGCCTCGCAGGCACGGCGCATCCCGTCCACCAGCAGGGCTACGGTATCGGGACAAATGGCGTGCATGCCGATGTAATCCAGAAACATGGCGGGACGCGCGCGAACGGTCAGCAAATCATTGAGGCAATGATGGACAATGTCGGCTCCCAATCCTTCCAGCCGCCCCAGTTCCGCGGCCAGCAGGGTCTTGGTACCTACCCCGTCGGTCGTGGCGACCAGTGTACATGGGGCTGCATCGTGCGGCAGGGGAATGCCATGGGCAAAGCGTTGGGTTTCCAGCCGGGATTGGGCCTGGATCAGATCCACGGCGCGGGCACCCGCGTCAATATCCACCCCAGCTTCCTTGTAGCGGGACTCAGTCATGGCCAAAGGCGGGAGGGATGACACCGATATCCTGCCGATATTGGACACCGTCAAAGTGCAGGTCCTGTACCCGGGCGTAGGCCTGCGCCCGGGCTGCGGCCAGATCCGGACCCAGGCCTACCACAGACAGGACGCGGCCCCCTGCCGTGACCAAAGCACCATCTTCTCGCTTCTCCACGCCGGCACAGAACACAAGGGATGAGTCTTCCGCAATGCCCTCCAGGCCCTGGATGGGAAATCCCCTGGCGTAGGCACCGGGATAACCGGCAGCGGCCAT
>CAXXOQ010000246.1:0-4538 GCA_963664185.2 Caldilineaceae bacterium
GTGTTTGCCATTCCCGAAGCCTACATTGTCGGGGGTACCCTGGTGGGCACCGATGGCAACGCCAAAATGAGCAAGAGCCTCAACAATGCCATCTTCCTGAGCGACGACGCCCAGTCCGTGACCAAACGCGTCATGAGTATGTACACGGATCCCAAGCGGGTGCGCGCCGACATTCCGGGCACGGTGGAAGGGAATCCGGTCTTCATCTACCATGATCAGTTCAATCCTGACAAGGCCGAGGTGGAAGATCTCAAGACGCGGTACCGCGCGGGCACCGTGGGGGATGTGGAGGTCAAGCAAAAGCTGGCCACAGCCCTGAACCATTTCCTGGATCCCATGCGGGAACGGCGGGCACACTACCAGGCCCAGACCGGTTATGTCGACTATCTGCTGGAAACCGGTACCGAACGGGCCCGGGCGGAAGCCCGGAAAACCCTGCAGGACATGAAAAAGGCCATGGGCCTGGCCGGCATCTGGAACCGCATCCGGCGCAGCTCCGAACGATATGCCAAGAAGCAGCAGGCCGCGTGAGGGCAACATGATCGTCATAATCGACAACTATGACAGTTTCACCTACAACCTGGTCCAGTTCCTGGGCGAACTGGGGGCCGAACTCAGGGTGTTTCGCAATGACAAGGTCGCCCTGCCGGAGATCCAGGAACTGGCCCCCAGCCACATCGTGATCAGTCCCGGCCCCGGCACGCCGGAGCAGGACAGCGGGATCAGCAATGAACTCATCACCGCGATGGGCGCTGACACCCCGGTGCTGGGCGTATGTCTGGGCCAGCAGTGCATTGGTCACGTGCATGGCGGGAAAGTGTCCAACGCTCCCCGCATCATGCACGGGAAGACCAGCCTGATTCACCATAATGAAGAAGGGCTGTTCCAGGGTATTCGCAATCCCTTTACGGCCACGCGCTACCACAGCCTGATCGTGTATGAACCGGTGCCCGCGGAACTGGAAGTGACCGCCCGCACGGCGGAAGGGGAAATCATGGGCCTGCGGCACCGGACCAAGCCCATCTTTGGGGTACAGTTCCACCCCGAAAGCTTTCTCACGGAGCAGGGACACGATCTCCTGCAGAATTTTCTCGACACCACCTCCTGACCGACATGGATGACCACCAGGCTTCCCTGACTGCAGATGTACTGGCGTACCTGCAGCAATCGTCCCAAAGCCCCCTGCATGGCACCGCCATCGAGTCGGTGCAGGCCCTGTCCGGCGACCAGAATGCCCTCTGGCGGGTGCAGGCGAACGGGAGGGACGTGGTCCTCAAGATGTTCCTGGATGCCGGCCAGGCCCGGGGCCGCCGCCAGTTCAGCAACCAGGCGCGCGCCGCTTCCCTGGGGGTGGCACCGGAGCCTGTCGCCTTTGAGCGCTATCCGGTCGGCCTGTCCCGTCAGGTTATGATGTATCACTGGGATCCGGGGATTCTTCTGGATCCCACGGAGGCGGACCATCGCCGGCAACTGGCACAGGCCCTCGTGCAGGTGCATACCCAGGACCCGGCGGACCATGCCCGTTTGTCTCCCCATCCGATCAGTCCCGGCTACCAGTGGAATCTGATGCAGGGCAGTCAGCGGCAACTGGATGCATGGCTGGCATCCCAGACACCGGATGACCTTACGGTGGCCCTGCGGCGGATTCTGGCCGCGGTCCATACCCGGGTGCCGGCCGCCCTGGAACGCCCCGGCCCGGCTACGCCTGCCCTGGTGCATGGCGACATCTATGCCGAGCATTGTCTGGTGGACGCACGGGGGCTGCGCCTTGTGGACTGGGAAATGGGCGGCCTCGGTGATGCCGCGCGGGAAGTCGCCCACGTGTTGATTCACGTGTTGCGGGATATACCCGGACCGGATCGGCAGGTCTGGCGGGAACAGTACCTGGCCCAGATTCAGGATCCGTCCCTGCATGACCGCATCGGCCTGTATGAGATGATGTTGCCGGCCGCCGCCTTCCTGGATTTGTCCCTGCACCTCCTGCAGGCCGGGGATCAGGCCAGGACCGGGCTGGCGGGGGCCCATATGCTGTTGCATATGGCCTTTCAGGAATGCCTGCTGGATGTATGCCGGGCCCTGGATCTGGATTACGAAGAAGAGGAAATGATCCACATTGCCCAAATCTACCATTCCCGTCTGGGGCAGACCGCCCCTCTATACGCAGGAGCGCACATACCATGAGTACCGAAGTGAATTTTTCTGAAGTGATCCGGGAGGTCATGGCCTTTCAGAACCTGGACCGCGCTCGGGCCAAGGCTGCATTGAGTGCGATGGTGTCCGGGCAGGCCACAGATGCCCAGATCGGCGCCTTTCTCGTGGGCATGAACATGAAAGGCCCCACGGTAGAGGAAATTACCGGGTTCTACGAGTCACTCATGGCCCATGCCACGCCTTTCCCCGCCCAGGAGGAAATGGATGTCCTTGTGGATGTGGTAGGCACGGGGGGGGATGGTTCCCACAGCATCAATGTCAGCACCACGGCGGCCCTGGTGGTCGCCGGGACCGGCACCAGGGTCGCCAAGCACGGCAACCGGGCCGCCAGCAGTCGCAGTGGTGCCGCCGACTTGCTGATGGCACTGGGAGCGCACGTGGACCTGACCATGGAACAGGTGGCCGCATGCCTGGCCGACGTCGGGTTTGTGTTTCTGTTTGCCCCCCATTGCCACCCGGCGATGCGCTTTGTGGGCAAGGCCCGCCAGGAACTGGGCATTCGCTCGATCTTCAATCTGATTGGTCCCCTGTCCAATCCTGCCCCCACGACCAACATCCTGATGGGTGTCTTCAGCGCCGACCTGCTGGAGAGCCTGGCTTCCATGCTGCAGCAGGTGGGCAAGCGATCCGCGTTTGTGGTCCATGGGGCCGAAGGCATGGATGAATTCTCGCTGGCCGGTCCCAACCAGGTGGTGCATCTGGTCAATGGCGAAATCAGCGCGTTCCACGTCGATGCCACGGATCTTGGCTTTGCCCGGGCCTACCTGACGGACATCCGGGGGGGCGACCCTGACGAAAACGCCCGGATCACCCGCCGTATCCTCAGCGGTGACCTCAAGGGCCCCATGCGTGATATAGTCGTACTGAATGCCGCCGCGGCCCTCGCTACGGAGGATGGGGACATTGCCGCCCATATCGCGGACGCCGAGGCCAGTATTGATGATGGTGCGGCCTTGCATATACTTGATCGATACATCGCCAGGAGCCAGGAGTTGGCCACATGAAATATTCCAAGCTGGATATCGCCAAGTTTCAGGGCAAGGTCCTGGATGAAATCATGGCCTCCAAGCGCCAGGAGGTCAAGGCCAGCAAGGCGCAGCAATCGGAGGCCGAACTGGTTGCCCTGGCCCAGCTGGCGCGGCCGACGCTGGATTTCGCGGCCTTTCTGCGCCGGGAAGCCGGGGCCAGCGTGATCGCCGAGGTCAAGCGCGCCAGTCCCTCCCGGGGCCTGATCGCGCGGGAATGGGATCCGGCGACCATGGCGCATGCCTATGTCCGGGGCGGCGCCCTGGCCATTTCCTGTCTCACGGACAGGAAATACTTTCAGGGCGAACTGGCGTACCTGGATCAGATCGGCAACCGGCTGGAACAGGAAGCTTGCCGGGTGCCCCTGTTCCGCAAGGACTTCATCTTCGACCCCTATCAGGTGTACGAAACGCGCGCCGCCGGCGCGGATGCTTTCCTGCTGATCATGTCCGTCCTGGGGGACAACGAATTCCGGCACCTGACCCAACTGGCCCATGACCTGGACATGCAGGTGTTGACCGAGGTTCACGACGAAGTGGAGCTGGACCGGGCCCTGGCCCTGGACGCCCGCATCATTGGCGTGAACAACCGCAATCTGCGCACGTTTCAGGTCGATATTGATACCACCCGCCAGTTGCGGGAGCAGATTCCGGCCGACAGGCTGCTGGTCAGTGAAAGCGGTATCAAGACGGCGCAGGATGTGAGGACCATGGCCGACATTGGCTGTGACGCCATTCTGGTCGGGGAGACATTCAGCAGTCTGGCCCAGGCGCGCCGGGAGCGCAAGGTCCGTGAATTCGTGACCGCGGGATCCCTGGTGGCGGCAGAAGCGGCCGCTGCGGGCCTCTGAAGCAGGCCGGAATGCGTGACGGCAGACTACCCACCATGAAAGTCAAGATCTGCGGCATCACGAATCTGGCAGACGCCATCTGTGCCTGCGAGGCAGGGACAGACCTGTTGGGTTTCGTCTTCTACCCCCCATCATCCCGCTTCGTACCCCCCGCCGAGGCCGGCCAGCTGATCCGGGATCTGCAGGCGCAGCCCTGCTTTCAGGGCGGACACATTCGCACCGTTGGCCTCTGCGTGAATCTGACGCCGACGGAATTGGCCCAGGCGGCTTTGCAGGCGGGTGTGGATCTGTTGCAGCTCTACGGTACCTACCAGCCGGTGGACTTGCAGAACTTGCCGGTAGGCATCTTCAAGACCATTCGTCCCGCCGACTATGCATCGGCCCAGGCCGAAGCCCGGCAGTTTGCGGATCTGGGCCATGCCGGGGATCCCCAGTTGCTGGTGGATGCCTA
>CAXXOQ010000247.1:0-1219 GCA_963664185.2 Caldilineaceae bacterium
ATGGCAGAGTACGCTCTCCATGGACTCTGCGGATGGGGGCTGTAGTGTATGGAGCATGGTTGCAAAACGAACGCATTGGTGTCATGCTGCATGATAGTCAGACTGCCCTGGCTCAGTGGTGTTGAGTGTGGACAGCCCAACTATGGGCCTATGTTAGCATGGAAGCCATTGCTAAGGAGAGGGATTCCCATGACGGATACAGAACGAGATCGGAAGGCCGAGTTGGCAGCCAACATATCGATCAACGCCTTTGCCAGGTCCATTCTAGAGGCCAACGAATGGAAGGCGCAACGCAAGGCGGAACAGCAACGGCAACGGGAACAGGACCGTCAGCGGGAGCGCGAGCAGGCTGCGGAAAAGCAGGATCACCCCCGTTTGGAAGGCCAGACATCCCTGTACTCCATGTGAGGGGATCGCCGGTTGTCGGAAACATGGAACATGGTACTTGACAACCTGGCCCGGGACACCAGGGTGGCCCGGATTTTGGGTGCATCGCTGGAGGGTGCACATGACCTGTCAATATGCACCGGGTATTTGAGTGTTGGCGGATTGCGAAGTCTGTTGGGCTGGCTGGATGACATGAATCCCTCCGGCCATGTCCGGTTGTTGGTGGGCATGCCGCCGTCCGGTTGGAATGGGGCCGGTCCGCACACAGAGCCTGCGGACCGATTTGTGCGGGCGCACCTGGCCGGTCACGGCTTGAGTTCGGCTGTTTTGGAAGCATTGTTGGCGCGTGTCCGGACGCAACTGGCCTGCGGGCGTTTGGAAATTCGGTGCCGGACCCAGGCCCCGCACCTGCATGGCAAGTGTTATGCCTGGGTTGATGCATCCGGGCGCCGTTGTTGCCTGATGGGTAGTTCGAACCTGTCCGCATCGGGGATTGGCGTGCAGACAGGACGAGTTCAGGGCGAACTGAACCTGATGCTGGGACGGGATCGCCAAACTTCCCAGGTGATGGACTGGTTTGAAGATCGCTGGAACGACCGCAACAACTGTGAATGGCACCCGGCCGCACGTGCAGGGCGTACCGGCAATCCCGGCCCGCGGCTGCCGCCAGGCGCGGATGCTGCACGCTCCGCTTTTCGCAGTTGGGCAGGCATGGTGCTGTTGACCTGTGGCGTGTTTGTCGGGGCGGGTTACTGGTTGCAGGCCATGTCTCCCTGATCGGGTTGGCCTGTGCTGGGCGGAATCCAAGGTGTGACCTAATTGGAATTGGTAC
>CAXXOQ010000248.1:0-16406 GCA_963664185.2 Caldilineaceae bacterium
TGTCACCGCAATGGTCCACGCCTCATTGTTCGGGCGGTGGCCATGCGTCCGAAAGATGGGCGTAAACACCCCGTACTGGTACCAGCGGATCATGAGTTCGTGGAAATAGTCGCTCTCGTTGTCCGGTGTCACGAACCCGCCGATCTCGGCGGCGCCCCAGGGAATGCCGCTCATGGCCAGGTTGAGGCCCGCCTTCATGTACTCGTCCAGGTGTTCAAACGAGGATTTGATGTCATGCGCTGCCGGGGACGCACCGTAACGCTGCGAACCGGCCCACGAACTGCGGCAGATGGTTACCACCTCGGGTTCGCCGGCCGCATGCAGGCCATCATGGATGTTTTTCTGGTGGGCTACCGGATAATAGCCATGGGTGGCCAGGGCCGGACCTGCATGATACAGCACCCTTTCGTAGTCCCGAATGGGATGCAGATCATCGCAGGGATCGAGCCAGAAAGTCCGAATCCCCAGATCAAAATAGTTCTGTTTCCACTTTTCCCACAGGAAGGCCGCGGCCCTGCGGGTGGGTGGGATCATACTGCCGTACGCGCACCGGCCCTGCGTGCCCCTGCCAGGGCAACCAGTCCTCGCCGCCCTCAATGTCGGCAATGAAAAGGCCCTCCTGTTGCATGTAGGCAAAGTTCTCGCTCTCTTCCTCCACGAGCACCCAGGGCGAGATCATAATCCGGACTCCCATGGCGTTCAGTTCCTGTACCATGGCCGCCGGGTCAGGCCCAGTATTCCGGATCCAGTTTCCAGTCGCCAATTCGTTTCCAGTGGCGGAAATCTATGACTATGACGGACAGGGGCAAATCCCGGCGCCGGAACTCCCTGGCTATCGCCAGCAACTCCTCCTGGGTCTTGTAGCGCAGCTTGCATTGCCAAAAGCCCGAGGCCAGTAAGGCATCTCCGGTGCGTGCCCGGTGACATCGGCGTAATGCTCCATGATCTCGGCATAGGTGTCACCCGTGGTGATGTAGTAGTCGATCTGCCGGCAACCCTCGGAAACCCAGCGTGTGCGGTTGTGTCCCAGTTCCACGCGCCCCAGGGAGGGTTGTTCCACAACAAGCCGTAGCCGACGCTGGAAACGAGAAACGGCACCACATGTTTGACGTGGCGTTGATACAGATCAATTACGCTGCCTTTGAGATCGACACTCCCCGTGGCATTCAGGCCCATACCGTAAAAGCGTTCGTCCGGGCGCGGGGCAAAGTGTACCTCGCTGTGGGACAGTTCGTGTCCCGGCCCCCCACCCCGAGCCGGCTTGTACGTGCGGGTGCCGGGATTGTGGGCCCCGACCACATAGTCATACTCGCTGAGCAGAAGCTCCCCATCCCGAAAGAATTGCAGGAACCCGGCCTGCAGGACACCCGTATGCCCTGGGTCGGCCTTGTTATCTGTCAGCCGTGCCGTGATGCGGCCATTGGTAATCGTGGCTTCCGTATCGTCAATCCGGATCGGGACGTCCGGCGCGGGTTGCCGGGAGCCATGGGGCACCTCTTCGGTCAGGGCCCACGCGATGTCGTCGAGCTGTGCGCGCACCGTTGCCCGCACCCGCAGTCCATCACGCCCCCACGGTTCAATGACCAGCGTTTCCTCACCATGCTCGTGTACTATCCGGTTACCGTTGCGCGTAATTCTGCCCTTCATCCTATCGATTCCTCATCGCTGGCGCCATGCGGGCGCAGGCCATCCGGGTGCATGGGATATTCCGTGATGGCCCCCTGGCCTGTGGCGGAAGGCTGGGCTGCACCATGGCCAGCGGGCCCTGTACCGGGGAAGTGGGGGCATTAGATATCTGCGCACCAAAGAGCTTGAGGCCCATGCCCGTGAATCGACCCGGCGGGCATGGGCTGCCGTTTGGCGGGCCGGCGATGGTGGCACGGGGTGGGGGGCAGGCTTTCAGATATCCGGATTGGCCAGATCGGAATTGTTCTGGATGAACTGGCGGCGCGGCTCCACGTCCGGTCCCATCAGATCCGAGAAAAGCCGATCCGCCGCATCCGCATCGTCCACGGTGACCTGCAACAGGGTGCGGGCTTCGGGATCCATGGTGGTGGTCCAGAGCTGCTCTGCATTCATCTCTCCCAGCCCCTTGTAGCGCTGTTCCAGCTTTACGTTCTCCATGCCCAGTTCCTTCTGCAGGCTGTCCAGTTCCCGCTCGTTGTAGACATAAGAGGTGTCCTTGCGGTTTTTCCCCTTTTCCTTGCGGGACAGCGTGACCTTGTAAAGCGGCGGCTGGGCGATATAGAGATAACCCTCCGTGACCAGCTGTTTCATGTAGCGGTAGAACAGTGTGAGCAACAGGGTGCGGATATGCGCACCGTCCACATCCGCGTCCGTCATGACAATGATGCGGTGATACCGTAGGCCGGACAACTCGAATTCCTTGCCGATACCGGTCCCCATGGCCTTGATCAGGGCCTGAATTTCCTTGTTCTCCAGCGCCCGGTTCATGTTGGCCTTTTCCACGTTCAGGATCTTGCCGCGCAGGGGCAGAATGGCCTGGAACTGGCGATCCCGGCCCTGTTTCGCGGAGCCCCCGGCACTGTCACCCTCCACCAGGTACAGCTCGGACTCGGCCGGATTGCGGCTGGAGCAATCCGCCAGCTTGCCGGGCAGGGTCATATTGTCCAGCAGGCCCTTCCGGCGTACCAGTTCCCGGGCCTTGCGCGCCGCCTGCCGCGCCTCAAAGGACGTCAGGCACTTGCTGATGATGGTCCGAGCTTCATTCTTGTGCTCTGCCATCCACTCATTCAGGGCATCTGACACGGTATTTTCCACATGTCCCTGGACTTCCTGATTGAGCAGCTTCAGCTTGTTCTGGCCTTCAAACTGGGGTTCCGGTACCTTGACGCTGACCACGGCCGTCAGACCTTCACGGGTATCGTCACCGCTGAAGTTGACATCCTTCTCCTTCAGCAGCTTGTTCTTGCGGGCGAAGTCGTTGAGCTGACGGGTCAGGGCCTTGCGCAGTCCGGTCAGGTGCGTCCCGCCATCCTGATTGACGATCGTGTTCGCAAAGACCAGGGTGTTTTCGGTCGCCGTGTCGGTATACTGCAGTCCCACCTCCACTTCCGAGGTGTCCACGGTCCGGCGGATATGGATGGGATCATGCAGGGCCCGCCGCTGCCGGTTCAGGTAGCGGACAAAGGTGCCGACACCGCCTTCAAAATAGAAATTGATTTCTTCCGGCTCCTCGCCCCGTTCATCCACAAAGCACAGGGAAACACCCCGGTTGAGGAAGGCCATCTCCCGAAACCGGTTGATCAGCTCCTCCGGCTTGAACGCCACGCCATCGTCGAAAATCGACAGATCGCGCAGGAAGTGCTGGGTGGTACCGGTCTCGGTTTCCGGGCACTCGGCGACAATCTCCACTTCGGTCACGGGCTTGCCGCGTTCAAATCGCTGGCGGTGAATCCGGCCATGGCGCTTGACTGTGGTTTCCATCCATTCGCTCAGGGCGTTCACGGCACTGACGCCGACCCCATGCAGACCGCCGGATACCTTGTAGCCGCCCTCTTCGCCAAACTTGCCGCCCGCATGCAGCTTGGTCATGACAAGGGTCAGGGCAGAAATGCCTTCCTTGGCATGCTTGCGGACCGGGATGCCCCGGCCATTGTCCGTTACGGAAATGCTCTCGTCCCGGTGCAGGGTGATGTGGATCCGGTCACAGCATCCCTGCATGGCTTCATCAATGGCATTGTCCACCACCTCATAGACCAGATGGTGCAATCCCTGTACGCCCGTACCGCCCACGTACATGCCGGGGCGCTTGCGGACCGGGTCCAGGCCCTCCAGCACCTGGATGTTTTCGGAGTCGTAGGTGCCGTTGTTGCGTGGTTGGATGCGAGGCGGCATATCAGCTCTCCTGCGTTTCAAAGTATGGTGTGATGTCCAGGCCCTGCTGTGCCAGCAGGCGCGTACGGTAGAACACCAGAAAGGCCAGGGCCACGCCGGTGCCCACATAGGCAAATATCAGGGATGCCACGAGAACGCTGATGGCATGGTCCTGGGTCAGGCTAATGAGATTTTCCAGCAGCAATTCGATGCCCAGCATGATGAAACCGGCCAGAAACAGAAACAGCAGCGTAGGCAGGAAATTCTGCCGGACCAGCTGCAGACTGTTGCGGAAAGCCTGCCAGGCGGTGAAGCCGTCCATCATGACGCCGGCCGTTACATAGGTCTGGTAATAGATGAACAGCGGATAGGCCACAAAGAGGAAGGACAGCGCGAAGTACATAATGCCGGCCGCGGCCTGGGGGGCCGCCAAACTGAACACGCCGAGGACCAGGGCCAGCAACAGTACACTGCTCAGCCAGGCCACCAGGATGAAGGCGAAATAGAGAAACATCTGTCCTGCCCGGAACCAGAAACCCGCAGAGGCCGGGACCGATTTGGCCTCGTCCAGGTCAGGCTCTTCCTCGGCTGCCCGGGCCTCCTTGAACCGCTGGAAGTAGTGCATTACCAGCTGGCCCAGCTGATACAGGTAGAAAGCCCCGATCAGGATGCCACAGGCAAACGTACCGGCCAGCAGCAGCAGCAACTCCCCCACCGAACTGACGGCCAGGGATGTCCAGGGACTGCTGGTATCTGCCATGGGCAAAAGGCTGATATAGCCCGGCACGCGGAAAAACATGCGGTTGACCAATACGATTTCCAGGGGGAAAGTGTCCAAAATGGGCCACGGCAGCTCCCCGTTCAGGAAGGCGTCCATGCCCAGCGTCTCCAGGCCTGGTTCCATATCTGTGCTCCCATCCCCCGCGGCACCGGCTGCTGGCGCGCGTCCCGATGCCGGACCGGATTCCTGGGACAGCGTCTGGATTTGTGCCAGACTGGTTTCCAACTGGTGCGTAAGGCGGGAAAGATCAACGGGCGGCAGCAGGAGGGCAATTATGCTCAGGGCCACAGGGATGAGAAGGAACTCAAGCCGACGCCCCAGGATCCCAAAGCCCATGACTAGACTATTGATCAACGTACCGTTCTCACCTGACAGGCCTATCTGCAATCAAGCCGTGGTTTTACCGAAAAAAGCCCGGAATATTAGACTGTTGCAATGCCCCTATTATATCACAGGAAGCCGGCAGACAAAGAAAAAAACCAACACAAATTTTCTTTGTCTTTGATCCGCAGCCAGAGCCGGAATCAGCCGGTTTCCCGGGAATGGTGCGGACGGTCCCGCTATCCCCGATGCGGCCCATGTGGCCCCCAAAGGAAACACTCTCTCCACGCTCCTGCCTGCTGGGCCCATGAACCGTGCCGGCCTGTTTGTATTGTGGCCTGCCACCGGCTCTGGCATGCCAGGCGAAGAAGATCGGGAAGGCGTTCCGTGCCGGACTCCAGATCCCCGCACGGGCCATGCATACATCTGCTGTCAGGCAACTCCCGGTTTCATAATAAGAACTAATGTTCCTGTTGCAGGCAGTGACATGCCAGGAGAGAGTGAATGCAGACCGCAGTTGCGCCCCCCGCACGGCCCAGTCCCGGGGAATCTTGCCGATCTGCAGGGAAGACAGCGGACGGCCAGGCCCGCCAGGGTGACATGCATGGCCTTCTCCAGGTTTTTTCGGGACGCTGCCAGCCGGAGACACCTGTCAAGCGCATGGAATGCCCGGGATGTTTCACGTGAAACATCCCGGAGATGGTGATCGGCCACGGTCCGGTGTCGGCGCTGTCGTACGGGCTGGGGCCGCCAGCGGGCATGGCGGCCGTTGCATTGCAGCCACATGTATCCGAGAATATCCCCCACGCGGTATCATTACGTACTGGCCGGGATTCCACGAACAGCAAACGGGACACAAGACAGGAGTTATGGAACGTTTCTTGATTGAAGGGGGACACCGCATTGAAGGTTCGGTGCGGCCGGAAGGCAACAAGAATGCGGCCATGCCCATGATGTGCGCCGCCTTGCTCACGGATCAGCCCATTGTCCTGCACAATGTACCGCGCATTGGGGATGTGCAGAATCTCATTCTGCTCCTGCAGCAGCTGGGCGTTGACTGCAGCTGGCTTGCCGACAACACCCTCCGGCTGGTGGCCAGCCACCTGGCCCGGCCTGAACCGGATGCCGAACTCTTTCGCTCCCTGCGCGGATCCTTGACCCTCATGGGCCCCCTGCTGGGCCGGATGGGGGAATTCCGTGTCTCCGCTACCGCTGGCGGCGACCAGATTGGCCGTCGGCGCATTGACACCCACCTGCAGGTGTTCCGAGCCATGGGAGCCGTGCTGGACACGTCAGGCCCGGAATTCCGCCTCCAGATCGATGGGGATCTGCGAGGATCGGACATACTGCTGGATGAAGCCTCCGTGACGGCGACCGAGAATGGCCTCATGATGGCGGCCTGCGCCCGCGGCACGACGGTGCTGCACAATGCCGCCTGCGAACCCCACGTGACAGATCTGTGTTATCTGCTGGAGGCCATGGGCACTGCCATTGAAGGCATTGGGACCAACCGTCTGACCATTGAAGGGCAAAGTTCATTCCAGGCCGCCGAAGCCGTCATCAGTCCTGACTTCATGGAGATCGGCAGCTATATGGGTCTGGGGGCAATCACGGAGGGCGTCCTGTGCATTGAAGGGGTAGTTCCGGATCAGCTGCGCATGATCGACATGGTATTCCGGGATCGGCTGGGCGTCGTGATGGAGTACCAGGATGTCCAGCCCGACGGCTCGGCCACCCTGGTCCTGGCCGCAGAGCAGTCCCTGGCAGTCCGTCCGGACTATGCCGGTGACATTCCCCGCATTGGCAGTGCGCCCTGGCCGGGTTTTCCGACGGACCTGCTGGGTATTGCCCTGGTGGTGGCCACGCAGGCCCGGGGCACCGTCCTGATTCATGAGAAGATGTTTGAAAGCCGTCTGTATTTCGTGGACAAGCTCATCAGCATGGGGGCCCAGATTGTGTTCTGTGACCCGCACCGGGTGGTGGTGGCGGGGCCCAGCCAGCTGTATGGTCAGACCGTCAGCAGCCCGGACATTCGGGCGGGCATGGCCCTGGTCCTGGCCGCACTGGGGGCCGAGGGGACGACGGAATTGGGCAATGTCATCCAGATTGACCGCGGCTATCATGCCATTGACCAGAAGTTGACCCGCCTGGGCGCTGCCATTGAGCGCCTGGGGGAGTAAGAGCCTGTCGGCAGCACGATGTTTCACGTGAAACATGGGACAGGCCCACAGGGCCGGTGCCCAGGCTTGACGCGATCCGCTTGCCCGAACCAGGCGCGATAAATCCGGTCGTCCCGCCTGGGGGATGGCCGCGGGCCGGCAAGCGGGCCAGGCAGGCACAGCCGCTGCCCTCCGGATGCGGCGGGCGATCTGGCCGGATCCGGAGGGCAGCCCTGCAGGATGCCGCTTCCTGACCGCCAAGACTACCGCCCTACCGGGGAACACGGCATCCAGTCGGCATACCCGGGCCGGCCTGGCACGTTTCCCATCAGGCACAGGCCTCCCGATTGCCATGACCGTGGCGGGAGACGCACCCGCAGGACGCCTTCCCTCTCTCCGGAAGAGTGCAGGACAGCGGACGGGAAGATACGACGGGCTACAGGTCCCTGCCCTGCCGCGAAGCCCGACGGTAGCGGCCGACAGTATATAATAAAGAACATATATTCTTTATTATATACTGGGCTGCGCAACAGCGTGGGGGACGATCACGGCACGGACCCGGTTCCGCTTCACGCTTCTGGGGCCGGAATCCCAGGGGCAATTCGGGTCTTAACACGAATTTGAGACACCGGGAACCCCAACAGGGACTATAATAGCGGAAAGCGTGACAGGCCAGAGCGCTGCCGGACGGATCCGGGATGGTTTCTCTTCGGCTTCTCGTCACGTCGTAGCACCTGATACCAGGTCGGACGGATACAGTCAACTGGCTTCTCTGCCATACAGAGGCAACAAAGAATTCGGATGAAGACAGACAAGCAGGCGGAAAATGCCCAGACACGGGTGGTCGTAACCGGGCTGGGCATGATTTCGGCTTTGGGCCTGAATGTGGAAACGAACTGGAGCCATATGCTGCAAGGTTGCTCCGGCACACGTCTGATGGAAATACCGGACATCCCGGACATGCCCAATGCGACGGCAGCCTGGATAGACTGGGAACCAGCGGACTATATGGACCGCAAGGATACCCGCCGCACCTCCCGGGCCACACAGTTTGCCTGGAAAGCCACCCAGGAAGCCCTCCACCATGCCCGGCTGGACCTGACCCAGGAGGAATCGAGTCGTATCGGGATTGAGATCGGAGATGCCTTCGGAGGCTGGGACCTGATTGAGAATCAGTCGCTGATTCTGCACGGCCGCGGCTACAAGCGCATCAATCCCATTATGTGCCTGGCGGCCCTGATCAGCGGAACCCCCACCTATATTGGCATGCGCCTGGGCGTGACCGGCATCACCAGCAGCCAGGTCACAGCCTGCGCCACCGGTGTCAGCTCCATCGGGGAAGGGGCACGGCGTATTCAGGATCAGGAGGTGGATGTGGTCCTGGCCGGAGGCAGTGATGGCTACATTACCCCTATGACCATCGCCATGTTTTCCCGCCTGGGTGCGATGAGCCGGGAAACGGCCCGCCCGGACCAGGCCTGTGCGCCCTTCAGTGGCAACCGGATGGGTATGGTCATCGGGGAAGGGGCCGGCATTGTTGTGCTGGAATCCCTGGCCCATGCGCAGGCACGCGGCGCGCCCATTCTGGCGGAATTTGCCGGGTACGCTCTCCGTCTGGACCCCAACGACTTTACGAATCCGGATCCGGAAGGCATCGCGTCAGCCCAGGCCATGCAGGGCGCCATGGCCGCCGGTGGCCTGGCACCGGCCGACATTCACTGGATTGCCGCCCATGGCACCGCCACCATTGCCAACGACAAGATGGAAACCCAGGCCATCCACAAGGCCCTGGGGGAACAGGCGCCCCACTGTCCCGTCACCGGCCTGAAAGGCATGCTGGGTCATGCCATGGGCGGGGCGGGCGCCCAAAGCGTGGTAACCCTGGTCAAGGCCATTCAGGAAAATACCATTCCCCCTACCATCAACTACCAGACGGCCGATCCGGACTGTGATCTGGACTATGTCCCGAACACGGCGCGGCCACATGTCGTCAATGCGGCGCTGGCCAACGGGATTGGCATGGGTGGACAGTCGGCCTCCCTGGCCATGAAGCGTTACCTTCCCTAGAATCCCTGCCACCAGAAGGAGGCTGGTCCATGAGACTTGAAAATCCGTTCCGGCGCGTGGAACGCCTGAAGCGAGTCGCCAACGTGCCCGAAGATGTGGCCAATGCCCGTACGCCCCCGGGACAGTTCCTCACCAGCAAGTTTCCCGTGCTGACCTATGGGCCCAACCAGAACATCACCGATCTGGATGCCTTTGGGCTGAAGGTATGGGGCGAGGTGACCGAGACAGCGGAATTTTCCTGGTCCGAACTCATGGCCATGGAATCCGTGACGCAAACGGTGGACATTCACTGCGTTACCCGCTGGAGCAAGCTGGATACGACCTGGACCGGCATTCCCTGGCGCACCTTTCTGTCCCGCGTGTCCCCGCAGGACACGGCCACCCATGTCATGGCCCACTGCCATGGCGGGTACACCACGAACATCAGCCTGGAAATCCTGGACGACGAGGACACCATGCTGGCCTACCTGTATGACGGGAAACCGCTGGAAGCGAATCACGGCTATCCCCTGCGGCTGCTGGTACCCAAATACTACTTCTGGAAAAGCGCCAAGTGGTTGAACGGCCTGGAATTCATGGCGGCCGACAAACCCGGTTTCTGGGAATCCTATGGGTATCACATGCGTGGGGATCCCTGGACCGAGGAGCGTTTTGGCTATTAGGCACGCCGGTTCTGGACGAGAAACATGAAAGGCATCCTGATGGCAGGCGGACACGGCACCCGCCTGCATCCCATCACGCTGGGTGTGAGCAAGCAGCTGCTCCCCATCTATGACAAACCGCTCATCTATTATCCCCTTTCCATACTGATGCTCGCGGGGATCCGGGAGATTGCCGTCATTTGCACCCCGCGCCATCGTCCCCAGTTTGAAGCGGTGCTGGGCACAGGTCGGCAATGGGGCCTGCACATCACCTATGTCCTGCAGGCCGAAGCCCGGGGTGTGGGCGAAGCCTTTCCGCTCTGCGAAACATTCATTGACCAGGATCCGGTCTGCCTGATTTTGGGCGACAACGTGTTTTACGGCCATGGTCTGCCCCAACAGCTGGTGCAGACCGCCTCCCGCATCAAGGGGGCCCATGTGTTCGCCTACCCGGTAGCCAACCCGTCCGCATTCGGGGTGGTGGAATTCAACGCGGCCGGCAAAGCCCTCAGCCTGGAAGAGAAACCGCGCCGGCCCCGTTCGCACTATGCCGTGCCCGGTCTCTATTTCTATGACAACCAGGTGTGTGCCTTGGCCCGGGAGATCCCGCCCTCCTCCCGTGGGGAACTGGAAATCACGGATATCAACCGGGCCTACCTGCGCCAGAGCCAACTGCATGTCACCGAACTGGGACGGGGCGTGGCGTGGCTGGATGCCGGCACCCACCAGTCCATGCTGGAAGCCAGCCAGTTTGTCCAGACCCTGCAGGAACGCCAGGGCATGATGATTTCCTGCCCGGAGGAAATCGCCTGGCGGCAGGGCTTCATCTCGCGCCGCCAGATGTGCGCACTGGGTCAGGAGATGGTCGGCAATGCCTACGGCCAGTATCTGATCGCCCTGGCCCAACGCCCGGTGTAGTGCCGTTGGCCGCAGGATCCCCCGCCCCATCCCGACCGTGCGACACATCCGTGGCTGGCCAGCACCGCCACGGAGCTTCAGGACCGCTGCCGGGACCTGCCGGGAGCGCCTTCACGCTCCCGTTGCCCGTTGGGATCAGGTGGGCCAAATGGCGATACCGCTTGCGTCAATTGTCTCCCGGGGCAGAATTGGATAGATCCCGCTTGCCTGCGGGTATAATGCGGGGTCTGTAAAGGCCTGTGGAAAGAAGGCAAGGATGGGAGAACCAAATATGAGGAGTGACCCGGAGTCCCGGCTGGTGCGTCCGTATGGGGATCAGGCGTTGGTGGATCTGGTGGTCCCGGAGGACGAGCGGCAGGAGCTGAAGGATTACGCCAATCGCCTGCCTTCCTTTCAGTTGCATGAACGGGCGATCTGTGACCTGGAAATGCTGGCCACGGGCGGCTTCTCGCCGGTGAGGTCCTTCATGGGCGAACGGGACTACCGCCGCGTGCTGGATGAAATGCGTCTGCACGACGGTACGCTGTTCCCCATACCCATCACGTTGCCCCTGACGCCCCAGCCCAACCTGCGCCTGGGACAGGACATCACCCTGCGCGATGCCATGAACAACATCCTGGCCGTGCTTTCGGTCCGCGAGATTTATGCGTGGGACTTGCACGAAGTAGCCGCCAAGGTCGTTGGCTCTACCGATCCACGCCATCCCCTGACCTCCGAGATGAACCGCTGGGGCCCGGTCAACGTGGCGGGCCACCTGCGCGTGCTGCAATTGCCGGCCCACTACGATTTCACGGATTACCGTCTCACACCGGCCCAGGTACGCCAGCGCCTGGCGGGATCCGGCCATGCCAATGTGCTGGCTTTTCAGACCCGCAACCCACTGCACCGGGTCCACGAGGAGATTACCAAGCGGGCCATGCAGAAGATTGACGGTTCATTTCTCCTGCATCCCGTGGTAGGCATGACCCGGCCGGGCGATGTGGATCACTTCACCCGGGTCCGTACGTACATTGCGCTCCTGGAGCGCTACTACCCCCAGGACAGTGTGCACCTGTCCCTGTTGCCTTTGGCCATGCGCATGGCCGGGCCCCGGGAAGCGCTGTGGCACATGATTATCCGGCGCAACTTCGGTGTCAATCACCTGATCGTAGGCCGCGACCATGCCGGGCCGGGCCGGGACTCCGCGGGCCAACCGTTCTACGGTCCCTTTGATGCCCAGGAACTGGCGGAACAGCACAGTGACGAGATCGGCGTCAAGGTCGTACCTTTCGACAATCTGGTGTATCTGGTGGATGAGGATCGCTACGAGGAAGAGAGCAACGTCATCGGCACGCCCAAGACCATGTCCATCTCCGGCACCACGGTGCGCGAGGACTATCTGGGCAAGGGGCGTCTGTTACCCGAATGGTATACGCGCCGCGAAGTGGCGGAGATCCTGAAGGACAGCTACCCGGCCCGGCACCTGCAGGGTATCTGCATCTGGTTCACGGGCCTCAGCGGTTCCGGCAAATCCACCACGGCCAACATCCTCATTCCCCTGCTCATGCAGGAAGGCCGCAAGGTGACGATGCTGGATGGCGATGTGGTGCGCACCCACCTCTCCCGCGGTCTGGGCTTCAGCAAGGAAGATCGGGATCTCAATGTACGGCGCATCGGGTTTGTCAGCGCCGAGATCGTGAGTCACGGGGGTATCGTCGTGGCCTCGGCCGTCAGCCCCTTCCGGGCTACCCGGAACGATGTGCGCAACATGGTCGGGCCCGAGAACTACATCGAGGTGTTTGTGGATACTCCCCTGGAGGTATGCGAGGCCCGGGATACCAAGGGCATGTACAAACGCGCGCGCCTGGGTGAGATCAAGAATTTTACGGGGATTGACGATCCCTATGAACCGCCGCTGCACGCGGAGATTGTCCTGGATACCGTCAACCACACACCGGTAGCCAATGCCCAATGCATCATAGCGTACTTGCAAGGCCGCGGCTTCCTTCGTCCCCCTTCGCTTTGACATGGCTCCGGCTGGTTCATGAATTCACATTCTGCCCGCACCAAGTTGATGTCCTCCCGGCCCGTATCGGATCCTTCCCGGCAGGCCCGGGGGCCGGCGGCACCGGATCCGCCCGACTTGCCGCCCGACTCCCAGGTCGCGGTGGAAGAGCTGCCGCCCTGGGAACTGATCTGGTCGGTGGTGCAGGAATTGTTGCGGATCTTCGTGCCTGCCGCCGTCGTGGCGCTGCTTATCCACCAATTTCTGGCCGAAACCACCGTGGTATTCGGGGAAAGCATGGAGCCGTTGCTGTATCACCACCAGCGCCTGGTGGTGGAAAAGGTGAGTTACCGCTTTGTGGACCCGGAACACGGTGATATCGTCGTGGTAGAAGCCCCCGACATGAACGCCAATCTGATCAAGCGTGTGATTGGCCTGCCGGGCGACGAGGTGGCGATCCTGGACGGCGTGGTGTATCTCAATGGTCGTCCCCTGCAGGAACCCTATGTCCACAATGCCCAGCCCGACGATGAACAGCCCCTGGTGCTGGACCGCAACCAGTATTACATTATGGGCGACAACCGGGCCAACAGCCGCGACAGCCGCAATTTCGGTCCTATCCAGACCGAGGAAATCGTGGGCCGGGCCTGGTTGCGCTACTGGCCCCTGACCGACATCCGTTTATTCCCCTACTGAAACAAGGCATCATGGTATCCGGTTCCCATTGGCCCACCGCCGTCAAGATCACGGTTGGTTCCCTGCTGGGGCTGGGGGCCATCAGCCTGCTGGTGCTCTTCCGGGCCATGATTGGCCCTACGGTAGTGGCCGGCCTGGTCGTGTTCATTCTCAACCTGCCGGTCAAGAGCCTGCAGAAGCGGGACCTGCCACGCGGCCTGGCCGTGATCATTGTCTACGTGCTGCTGCTCGTGGGGATTACCCTCCTGTGGCTGGTATTGGGGCCCTGGCTGCAGAACTTCCTGACCGAAATCCAGCGCGATCTCGATCAGCTGCTGCGTTCCCTGAGCCTGTCGGCCATGCCCTTCCTGCAAAACCCCGACATCCCCCTGCTGGGCCAATTGGAATTGGCCGGGGAAGATCTGTTCACGCAATTCAATGCCGAACTGCGGTCCGTGATCGTGAATGGACTGGGCAGCCTGACCGGGTATCTGGGCAATTTGACCTCGGGGCTGCTGAATGTCATCTACGTCTTTGTGCTCAGTTTCTGGATCCTGAAAGACTGGAACCGCATCAAGGCGGTGCTGGCCCAGGCCATCCCCCGTTCGTATCTGGCCGAAGCCATGGAACTGGCCGCCGAACTGAACCGGATCTGGACCGCCTTTCTGCGCGGGCAGGTCCTGCTGGGACTGGTGGTGGGCGTTACGGTCTTTGTCGTGATGGGGATTATCGGCCTGCCCAATGCCCGGGCCCTGGCCGTGCTGGCGGGCATTATGGAATTTCTGCCCATTGTGGGTCCCATCGTCAGCGGCGTCATCGGGGTCTCGGTAGCCCTGCTCTCCGGATCCCACTGGATTCCGATCGCGTCCTGGTGGTTTGCGGCGCTCGTGGCCCTGCTCTACATCGTGATTGGGCAAGTGGAGAGCGTCTATTTCATCCCGCGCTTCATCGGCCGCCGCGTGCATCTCCATCCGGCGGTCACCTTTACGGTCATCATCTTTGGCGCCTTGAAGTTTGGGGTGATTGGCGTGCTGCTGGCAGCCCCCACCTTCGCCAGTTCGGTCGTGCTGGTACGCTATGCGTGGAACAAGCTGTGGGACAAGCCCGGTGTCCCGCGCATCACGGAGGAACCGTTCGATGCCGGACTGACCTGGAGTTACCTGCACAATATTCAGATTCAAGCCGTGATCTTTACCCTGGATGGTACCCTGACCGACCTCAATACCCGCGTGGTGGATGCTGTCAACCGTGTATTGGGCTGGATTTTCCGGGGCAATGTATGGCCGGCGGGTTCGCGGCAGGAAGCCCTGTTGCGCCTGCAGGGCAATCTGGAAGGGTTGTTTGCCCGGCTCTACAATCTGCTCATGCGCCTGCGGGTCCGGGAAACCCGCCTGCAGCGATACCTGCATCCGCTGATGGGATTGGCGGCGCCTGTCGATCTGCAGTTGCGCACGGATGTCATTACCGTGCTGGAATGGCTCCGCACACATCAATACCAGCTGGGCCTGATTACGATCCGATCCCGCACCGATCTGGAAACGCACTTGCGGACCGCCGGTTTGCCCCCCGAGATCTTTGATATTGTGGTGACCCGGGAGAACATTGAAAGATTGCCACCCCAACGGGATGCCGTCCGGCAGATCCTGGCCCAAAGCCACACCGAGCCCCAGCAAATACTGCTCGTGGGGTGGTCCGACGTCAACCTGCGGCCAGGCCGTACCGAGAACATGCATACCGCCTGCATTCCCCGTGAGATGAGTTCCGAGCGCAATCTGCGCGAAGAGCATCTGGTATTGCACAGTCTGACTGAATTGCAGGAACGCCTGGTCTGACCATGACAAGACTGTCCCGTTTTCCTCCCCTGGCACCGAGCCCGCTGCGCCGTCTGCTGCAGTTCGTGCTGATTCATGTCGGCACGGCCCTGACGGTGGTGCCGATCACCAGTGCGCTCAATCGGGTCCTGATCGCAGAGATGCAGCTTTCCAGTACCCTGGTCGCCTTTCTGATTACCCTGCCCTATTGGCTGTCGCCCATCCAGGTATGGTTCGGTAACGTGATGGACTCGCGGGTGGCCCGGGGCCGGAAACTGACCGGGTGGATTGTCCTCGGCGGGATCATGGCCGCCAGTGGCAGTGCGGTCGCGGCCCCGGTGGCCTTTCTCATTCCGGACCGCTTTGGCTTGGGGTTGGCCCTGACCACCATCGTCTTTCTGATCTGGGGAGTGGGCATCAATCTGGCCTCTGTCAGTTACCTTTCCCTGCTGTCCGCCCAGGCGGACAGGGAGCAACGGAACCGTGCGGTAGGGATCATGTGGATCTGCATGATCCTGGCCAGCATTGGATCCGGGCTGTTTCTGTCCAGCCAGTTGGCCACCTATACGCCCATGAAATTTGCCATGGTCTTCGCGATGCTCAATGGCTGTGCCCTGCTGGCCATTCTCTTCGGTACCGCCGGCCTGGAAACCCGGCACGACCCGCTACCGGCGGCCGCCGGGGCCCGGGATTCCTGGGCGGCCCTGTCGATCCTGTTCCACAATCCGGTCGCCCTGCGGTTCTTCTTCTATCTGTTGCTGATTCTGATCGGCATTCATACGCAGGACATCCTCCTGGAACCCTATGGGGCCGAGGTCCTGGGCATGTCGGTAGCCCAAACCTCACGTCTGATTTCCTATTGGGGTACGGGCTTGCTCATCACGATGCTAATCTCCATTCTGGTCGTCAGGGCCTGGGGCGAGCGTAGGGTGGCGATCATGGGTTCCGTGATCGTGGCCCTGGCCTTTGCCCTGATCTGCTGGGCGGGAGGGCAACAGGCACCGTATGTATTTCTGGGCGCCGTGGTCCTGCTGGGCCTGGGCGGTGGTTTCATGACCCACAGCAATCTGGTCATCATGCTGCGCATGACCATTCCCGAAGCGCGATCCCTGTACATTGCGGCCTGGGGGGTGGCCAACTTTATGGGGCAATCCCTGATCATCGTACCGGTATCCCTGGGGGAAAGCCTGCGCCTCATCACGAATGACGTGT
>CAXXOQ010000249.1:0-9140 GCA_963664185.2 Caldilineaceae bacterium
CCATCGCATTGTCCTCCTGGAGGTGTCAGGTTCCAGTCATCCAGGTGTAACGTGAGAAACTCCCCATGGTTGGTTACATCGGCATTGGCAGGCGCCCGTGCAAAGTGTTCCCGCCGACAGATAAAGTTGGCGACTGACATCAGCTATAGCAAAATGCCCCATGAAGAGATGGGAGCGACCAAAAGAGGCTGGTGCGGGGAGAGATCATGCCTCTGCAAGCCAAAGCGGAAAAGGGTAAATTGGTATCCGTACTCCTGACCGAGTTCGTCCACGAGATAACCGGTGAGGTACCACCACTCCACCTGGTAGTCGGGATGAACGCCATGGTCCAGGGGAAACCTGAGATGGATGGGCCCGGTGACCCGTTGGAATTGGCTGTCCACCTCGCCCGCCAGGATTGTGGTATAGGACAGCCGAGTCGGTGACGGGTCCCGAGCGGTGCAGCCCAGCAACGTGGCTGCCGCCAAGCCGACAAGGAACAGCCTGACCATGCCTGCAGTCCAACCTCTGTTGCCCGTACATTCGTCAAGGGAAAATGCACTCATCCCATGCTACCTTGTTCTTTGTCGCCAGGATGCTGACGGCCCGTTGCCAGGATTCTAATCGCTTGTTGCCAGGATACTGACTGCCAAATGACCATCGCTACGCATTCAAGTTTCAGCCGACGCCACATTGGTCCGGATGACTCTGAGATTCGAACCATGCTTGAACAGCTGGACATTGCCTCGCTGGATGAACTTATCCATAACACATTTCCCGATTCGATTCGTCAACGCCCCGCACTGGCTCTGCCGGCACCCTTGAGCGAAGAGGCCGTTCTGGCCCGGCTCCAGACATTGGCCCAAGCCAACCGTACCGTCAAGAACTACATTGGGCAGGGATTTCATCCATGTGTGACACCGCCCGTAATTCAACGGAACATCCTGGAGAATCCGGCCTGGTACACCCAATACACTCCTTACCAGGCCGAAATAGCGCAGGGCCGCCTGGAAGCCCTGTTGAACTTCCAGACCCTGATCACGGAACTGACCGCGCTGCCTGTAGCCAATGCATCACTGCTGGACGAGAGCTCTGCGGCCGCGGAAGCGATGGCGCTCTGCCATCGGGCCCGACCCCGCCAGTCCCAGGCCGACACTTTCCTGGTGTCGGCCCGATGCCACCCCCAGACCATCAGGGTGGTACGTTCCCGGGCCAAGCCCATGCAGATCCGGATACAGATCGTCCAGGAAGAGCCACAGGAATTCAGTGACCGTGTCTTTGGCATACTGGTGCAGTACCCCGATACCGATGGCGTACTCTGCAATTTTGAGGGTCTTTGCACAAGAGCCAGCAAGGCGAATGTCATGGTAGCCGTGGCTGCCGACATCCTGGCGCTCGCACTCTATCGACCACCGGGTGAGTTTGGCGCCGATATTGCGGTAGGGACAACACAGCGGCTGGGCATGGGCATGGGTCTGGGGGGACCGCACGCGGCCTTCATGGCCACCCGGGATCCCCTGAAGCGGATGATGCCGGGCAGGATGGTGGGCGTTTCCCGTGACGCCCGGAACAGACCGGCCATGCGCCTCGCCCTGCAAACCCGTGAGCAACACATTCGGCGGGAAAGAGCGACCAGCAACATCTGCACAGCCCAGTCATTGCCGGCGATCGTAGCCTCCATGTATGCCGTCTATCATGGCCCGGAAGGACTGCAGGCCATCGCCAGGCGCATCCAGGATCTGACATCCCATTTGCGTTCCTGTCTCATGCGGGCCGGATGCCAGCTGCAGGACGGTCCGGTGTTTGACACCGTCAAGGTGCTGTCGGTGCCGGGACAGAACCTGGAAGTTCTGTGGCAGAAAGCCCAGGATCAGGGGATATCACTGCGTCGTTACGCCGACAGTGCCCTTGGCATCAGCCTGAACGAGGTCACCACGGAGAACGATGTGAAGGAGCTGTGCACGCTTTTGGGCGCTGCCAGCGAACCCATACCGGACCCGTCGGACGGTACGGGTCCGGGCCTGGCCCGATCCTCGGCTTTTCTGCCCCATGCTGTGTTTCATGCATATCACTCTGAAACCAATCTCATGCGTTACATGGCCCGGCTGCAAAAACGGGATTTGTCCCTGGCCGAAGCCATGATTCCCTTGGGTTCCTGTACCATGAAACTCAATCCCACTGCCGCTCTGGAACCGATCACCTGGCCCGGCTTCGCTCACATTCATCCCTACGAGCCGACGTCCAACGTCAGGGGATATCAGCAACTCACCACAGAACTGGCACGGTGGCTGGCGGAAATCACTGGCTTTGCCGCGGTCTCACTCCAGCCCAATGCCGGTTCCCAGGGCGAGTACGCCGGGCTTTTGGCCATTCGGGCCTATCTGGATTCACAGGGCGAAACCCACCGCAACATATGCCTGATCCCGCAATCCGCCCATGGCACCAATCCCGCCAGTGCCCAGATGGCCGGTTTCCAGGTAGTGGTCGTAGCGTGTGATGATCAGGGCAATGTGGACATGGAGGATCTCACGGCGAAGGTCACGGCACACGCGGCGCATCTGGCCGCCTTCATGATTACCTATCCCTCCACCCACGGTGTCTTTGAAGAGGGAATCCGTGACATGACCGCCCTGATTCATGCCCATGGTGGCCAAGTCTATGTCGATGGCGCCAACATGAACGCCATGGTCGGCCTGTCCAGTCCCGCGGCCATAGGGGGCGATGTCTGCCATCTGAATCTGCACAAGACCTTCTGCATTCCCCATGGGGGCGGCGGCCCCGGGATGGGTCCGATTTGCGTGGCCGAGCATCTGCAACCGTTTCTGCCGTCGGATCCGGCACAGGAAGCCCATGCAGGCTATGCTGTGGCTTCTACCGCCCATGGCAGCGGCTCCATTCTGCCGATTTCGTATAGCTATATCTGGCATGATGGGGAGCTGCAGGCTTGCAAAGGGCCACCCAAGTGGCCATACTCAACGCCAATTACATTGCGGCACGACTGGACCGCTACTTTCCTGTGCTTTACCGGGGTGCCCATGGGCATGTGGCCCATGAATGCATCATCGATCTGGCGTGGCTCAAACCGCTGGGTCTGACCGTGGATGATGTGGCCAAACGCCTGATTGACTATGGGTTTCACGCCCCCACAGTGTCCTGGCCCGTACCCTTTTCCATGATGATTGAACCTACGGAAAGCGAGAGGTCTGCAGGAACTGGATCGTTTCTGTGACGCCATGATTGGCATTGCCCGGGAAATCCAGGAGGTCAGGGAAGGCCGTGTTCCTGCCCAGGACAGCATATTGCGGACATGCGCCCTTCACAGTGGCGGATATCACCGAGGACGACTGGCATCATGCCTTCCCGCGCGCACAGGCCGCCTTGCCCCACGGCCTGGCAAAGCGAGAGCAAGTTTTGGCCTGCCGTCAACCGGAATCGACAATGTCTGGGGCGACCGGAATTTCGTCTGTACCTGCCCCCCTGTCGAAGCCTATATGTAGCCAGATCAGCCAGCGGGTTCTCCGCCCGGCCGCTCGATTTCGGACAGAAAGGGAATGGAAGGCGATGCGCCAGGTCGCGTAACACAAAGGGCAGCCGCCTGATTGGCCAGGGCCAAAGCCTGGTCCGGCGAGTGTCCCTGATCCAGCCACGCCAGGAAGAATCCCACGAAAGTATCCCCTGCCGCCGTCCGTGTCCACCACTTCCACAGACTGTCCCGTTACGCGAAGACGGGTGTCCCCCTTGCCATAAATGGCACCTGCCGGGCCCAGCGTCAGGATCAGGGGCCAGGGCGGGATATCG
The DNA here is from genome assembly GCA_963664185.2 of Caldilineaceae bacterium. GTDB lineage: Bacteria > Chloroflexota > Anaerolineae > Caldilineales > Caldilineaceae > Bin34. Next base: position 3,778 of record CAXXOQ010000249.1, read on the forward strand.
CCCCAGGATGGCATCCATGATGGCGTCTGGCTGATCCTCTCCCGCCAGCAGGGCGCCCTCAATCTCATTTACAAACAGCAGACTTACATCCTGCAGGGGGTATTCGTGCATCACCCTGTCATCCATCGGTACCGGATTGAAAGCCACGGGGATTTCCTGCCGGGCGCCAAGCTGGATGGCATCCGGCACCAGGTTGGTTTCGTTCTGCAAGAGCAGGAAATCGGGGCGGTGCCGGGACAGGATGCCCTGCTCCAGGGTCAATGGCGCCATGGCCTGAATTGGCACCGCCAAAGATGATGATGGAATTCTCCCCTGCTTCACTGACCTGGATGATGGCATGGCCGGTAGGGACGTCCAGGACATCAATCAGGCTCACATCCACCTTCTCGGCGGCCATCAAGTCCCTGAGCCAAACACCTTCCGGACCGACACAGCCCGCCTGATGCACCTGGCTCCCCGCCCGGGCAGCGGCAATGGCCTGATTCAAGCCCTTGCCGCCACTGAAGACCTGATACCGGATCGCAGCGATCGTCTCCCCCGGCACCGAGATTTCCTTGACGTTGTAGACATGATCGACATTCAGCGATCCGAAACTCAGAATCATGATGCAGGTCGTCGCCTCCCGATTTCAGCCGTCATCCCGGTACAGGGCAAGCAGAGGATCGTTGTATCGTTCCTGCAGCTCCCTCAACGTTGCACGCAGGTCGCGGACTTGGGTTTGCTGTCGCGGATCGTAGGCCAGATTCCGGATTTCAAACGGATCGGACTGCAGGTCAAACAGCTGTTCATAGGCAGCTTCCAGTGACCATCCTCCTCCGCGTAGTGGTGGATCAGTTTCATATTGGCACGCATGACGCAGCGCTGATAGAACTTGTAGGCGGACAGAATACTGGAGTCCGCGTCAGGATGGCCCCATCCCTGCCGCAGGGATTCGCCCTCCAGTCCGGCCGGTGGCCTGACATCGGCCACCTCACACAGTGTGGGAAATACATCCATGTGTTGCAGCAGGCGGGAGGAGCGCCTGCCCGCCGGGAATCCGGGCCCGCGCAAAATGCACGGAATGTGCAGGCTGTGATCATACATGTTCTGCTTGCCCATCAGGCCCGTGCTGCCCCAGCGCCAAGCCATGATCCGAGAGGTACAGCACGATGGTATTGGATGCAAGGCCCAGGGTGTCAAGCGTATCCAGAATGTCGCCTACACGCCGGTCCAGGTGCGTAATCATGCCGTAATAATCGGCCAGATGCTGCCGTGTCTCCTCTTCAACGCGGGGAAAGGGTGCCAGCAGTTCGTCCACGAATGTCCAGATCCCCCGCCGGAAAGGGATGTTCGGGAAAGGCATTGGGAGGCAGGGCAAATCTGTCGTCACCGGCATCGTACAGGGCGGCGTACTCCGGCGGTGGTGTTCTCGGATCATGGGGCGCGGTAAAGGCCGCATACAGGAAGAACGGTGCTGCCCCCTGATAGTCGCGCAGAAACCGGATCGTGGTATTGGCGAATATGTCCGTGGAATGCTGCGGTGAGACGGTGACCGCGGAGTCCGGATAGAAGCCGGTGGGATCGTAGGGGTGGACCGGTGTCGCAAAGTGGTCGTCCATGCCCCCGAAAAAGATGCTGGCACCATCGCAAAGCATCTCTGGAAACTGCCCCTGTCATTATGCCACTTGCCGGTGGCGAAGGTTTGGTAGCCGGCATCCCGGAACACCTGGGGCAGGAGCGGCAGCTGGGGCCTGATGGTCTGCAGTCCTGCACTGTCATCTACGGTCCGGCTGATAACCGAATCGAAGGTATTCACGCCCGTCATCAGACAGGCCCGGCTGGGGACACAGACAGCTCCGGTCAGGCCTCCCATGGTGTAGGCCCGATCAAAACAGACTCCTTCCTGTACGAGTCGATCCAGACTTGGGGTGTGGATGTCGGTTTCCCGCGCCTGGGCATGGAACTGTACCGGTGGTCGTCGGCCATCATCACGAGCACATTGGGTCTGGCCATCATCAATTGCCTTCCGTTGCAGGATTGGTAAGCAGACAGGACAGGCGGGACAGGCAGAGCTGCATATGCTCGATGGCCATGTTGCCGCCTGACAGTACCAGAGCACACCGACTGCCCCTGATATCAGAGCGCATCTGCAGGGCACCTGCCAAAGCCGCAGCTCCGGCAGGTTCCGCCAGATTCTTGGTGCGCAAATAGCAATGTGCCATGGCATCAAGGATCGCCTCATCCTCCACCAGCCTGAAGTCGTGCAGGTATTGCCAAAGCAACGCCTGCGGCAACATGAAGGGCTCTGCCGCCGCCAAGCCCTCCGCGAGTGTGTTGTTGGGGGCTACATGCCAGGCCCGCGCCTGCCACGTCATGAAGGCCGCTGGCGCTTTCCGGCTCTGCACCGCCACGACTTTGAGGCGGGGATGCAGGGCCTGGGCCACCAGGCAGGCGCCCGCCGCGCCGCTGCCGCCGCCAACAGGAACAAACAGATAGTCCAGGTCAGGTACCTGTTCCAGTATTTCCATGGCATAGGTGGCCACACCTGCGATCAACTCTGGTTCATCCCCTGACGAAATGAAGCGCATGCCCTGTCTCTTGGCCCAGTCCTGTCCAAATGCCTTGGCCTCATCGAATCCCTGGCCATGGAACAACACTTGCGCCCCGAGTTGGCGCATCGCTTCCACTTTGACCTGATTCGCCTGCTCGGGCACGACAATCGTTGCTGTCAGGCCATAGGCCTGGGCCGCATAGGCAATGGACTGACCATGATTCCCGGTGGAAGCCGTAACGACGCCCTGCACCTCCTGGGCCCTGGCGCAATCGATGCATGAAATACAGTCCACCCCGCAGCTTGAAGGCACCGATCGGTGTATGGTTTTCGTGCTTGACCCAGGTTTGGGCACCGGTCAGGGCATCCAGGGGCCGGATAGTGGTACAGGGGCGTGGGCGGCATGAAGTTCCGAACTACGGTCTTGGCCTCCAGCACGTCCTTCATGGTGGGAGCGTCGGGCAGAACAGAGTGGGGATTGGAATTCATCTCTCAATTCTCAAAGATTGAACTTGAAACGTATGATGTCACCGTCCTGTATGGTATAGTCCCGTCCCTCTGAACGCATCAATCCCTTATTGCGTACCTGTCGTTCCGATCCAATCTCCGCGAACACGGGGAAGGGCACGACATCAGCGGCAATGAACCCCCTGGCGAAGTCCGTATGGATTTTGGCTGCTCCCTCAACTGCGGTGTTGCCCATGCCGCAGTTCCCATGCTCGTACTTCATGATCCCCCAGCGTATAGAATCGGATCAGGGACAACAAGGCAAAACAGCCTTCGATTACATTTTCCAGACCCGAAACATCCAATCCGTAAGCCTGGCGGAATTCCGCCTCGTCTTCTGCAGGCAAGTCAAGCAGTTCCTCTTCCATTTTGGCACAGAGGACCACCACCCTGTGTCCCTTTCGGGCCAGGGCCGTGACATGGCCCTGGATACGGCTATTGTCCTGCACCAGATCCTCGTCCACATTGGCCAATACCAGTTCCGGTTTGGCGGTAATGAATCCCATTTCGGCATTTCAGGGCAGGAAACGCGGGGTGCCGGATAGGCCGGGCTGTCCCGCAACATGATGCCCTGCTCCAGCTCGGCCATGGCCTGTATCACCAGCTCCAGTGTGTCGGTCAGGCCCCGGTCCCCCTTGACTTCCCGCTGCAGGCGTTCCATCTTGTTCTCCAGCCGTTCCGCATCGGACAGCATCAATTCCTGATGGATGGTATGGAGCCTTCCGGCAGGATCGGTGGGGAAGTCTGCCATATCCTCATCCGGATCGGAAAAACAGTCCAGGACATGCAACAAGGCATCGCACTCGCGGATCTGATGCAGAAACTGGTTGCCCAGGCCTTCACCGCGCGAGGCGCCCTTCACCAGGCCGGCAATGTCAATGAATTCCGTGCGTACCTTCACCTGTTGCTGCCGGCCCACCAGATCCCCCAGCACGGACAGCCGCGGATCGGGAACTTCAACCAGGGCCCTGTTGGGATGCACGGTGCTAAAGGGATAGCTGGCCGTCTCCGCCAGTATCTGCCGGGGCCATGACATTGAAGACTGTACTCTTGCCCACATTGGGCAATCCAATCAGGCCAATACTGAGAGGCATACGCAATCAGGGAGTCCAATTTGCCGTCAGGAATCAGTTTTGGTAGTAGAGTCACGGGGACCAGGATCATCTGGCCGGTGGGTGCCACGGGCTGCCCGCCGATAGTCCCTATCCCGCAGTGACGGAGCCATGCCATGAATTTTATCGTGTTTCATGCCCGATGAACTAAGAGCCACAAGTCTTGGTTGCTATGGACATCCCCTTGACGTATCGCCCAACATAGACGCTTTCCGCGCGGGAGGGCACCCGGTTTGACCAGTGCCATGTCCAGCACAGTGTCTGTTCGCCGTCGCGATGCAGCATGCTCAGCGGCTGGTATCCCCATGTCCGCGGCCATCGCACCCTGTGGCATCTGCTCCGGCCGGATGAACCCAACCTGTTCCGGTACCTCAGGGAGGCCGGATACGATGTTCACTGGTTTGGCAAGAATGACGCTCTCAGTCCTGCCAGTTTTGGCGACAGCGTAACGCAGGCCGGCAGCCACGGCCAGGGCTTTCCTTTCGGTTTGCCTCACTGGTCGGAGGACGATCCGGAATACTACAGCTTCCTGCACGCGCCGTACCAGGGCAGTCTGGAACAGCACTCGGACTATGCCAATGTCATGGAAGCCATCAAGGTCTTGCGCTCCCGACCGGCGAATCCCTTCATTCTGTATCTGCCGCTCATCTATCCCCACTGTCCCTATTCGGCTCCGGAACCCTGGCATTCCCGCTTTCAGCCTGAACAGGTGGCGGATGACCTGCTCCCGGCCCACCTGCCCGACAAGCCTTCGTTCCATGAAGGCATGCGCCGTATACGCCGCCTGGATCAATGTGACGATCGCCGCTTCGCCGAGGTCAATGCCATTTACCTCGGCATGACCGCCTTCATCGATCATGTCTTTGGGATGTTGCTGCAGGAACTGGAAGAGTCGCCCTTCCGCGATAACACCACCGTCCTTTTCCTGTCCGATCACGGCGACTATGCCGGAGATTATGGACTGGTGGAGAAGTGGCCCAACGCCTGCGAGGATGTCATCACCCCGCGTGCCCCTGATCATGCGCACGCCAGGGGGACAGGCCCATCACCTGGTCGAAGAACAGGTAGAAACTGTTTGACATGATGCCCACTATTCTGAATCTGGCCGGCGTGGAACCCCGGCATTCCCATTTGCCCGGGATCTCTCGTCCAATCTCTTCGGTGCCGCCGGCGATCCTTCACGCGCGGTCTTTTGCGAGGAGGATACGATGGGC
>CAXXOQ010000250.1:0-3988 GCA_963664185.2 Caldilineaceae bacterium
TGTCCGGTATAGGATCCGGTACTGGTCTGGCCGCCCGTGTTGGAGTAGACCTGGGTGTCCAGGATCAGGACCTTGATGTTCATGCCGCTGGAAAGCATGCGGCTCAGGGACTGGAAGCCGATGTCCAGCATGGCACCGTCACCGCCCATGACCCACAGCTGCTTGTCTTCCCAGCCCTGCTGATCCCAGCGCATGCGGATACCCATGGCGAACGCCGGTCCGTTCTCAAAGAGGGAATTGCTCCAGGGCACAATGTAGGGATTGTAGGGATAGGTGCTGCCATACACCGTGTTGCAACCCGTACTGGCCGCAATGCCGATGTTTTCCGCCCCATAGACATAGCCCAGGGCGGCCAGCCACATGCGAATGACCGTCGCTTCGCCACAACCGGCACACGAACCGGCACCCCCCACATAGAGCATGCTCTGTTCCGCCAGCATCATGTCCACGGCGATCCGCTCGTTGATGAATTCGTCGGGGGTCGGCGGCAACTTACGGAAGAAATCGATGCTCTTCTGATAAATGGGCACCGTCGTGTCACCCTTCTGGATCATCTTGAGGGCGTTGTAACCCAGATCGGCACAGGCCTCGACGCATTCCGCACAACCCTTGCATTTGGTCGGATCGATGAAAATGCCAAACTTGCCCGGATCCTTCTTGCGCTTGGCGGGCACCTTGAAGAATTTGTTGGTTTCCGCAAACTGATCGGACATGAAACTCCGTTCCGGCGTCGTCATCAATTTCGGCCAGGGCATTGTCCAGGGCGTCCACCTTGACCACCTTGCCCAGGATGGCCGTGTCAGGGCACTGGTTGACACAGCTCATGCAACCGGTGCAGTTGCCTTCGATGTACTCCGGAATTTCCGGTGCAATATAACTGAAATCCCGGGCCGCCCCGGTACCGGCCGGAATCACAGAACGGGCCACGCCGATATCGGCGGGCAGCGCCTCTTCCCCGGTACCGTCGTTGTAGCCTGCCACGATGCGATCAAAGAAGTCATTGACATCCACAATCGTGGTATCAAAGCCTTCCGTTGTACCGTTCTGGCTCTTGCTAATCTTGGTTATGTCAATCAAGTCGGTGGTAACACCGGTAACACCCATCATTGGCTCCTATGTGCCTTTGCACAGAACTGAGAGTATGAACTTCATAGACGAAATCGTGTACCTACGCAAACAGTTCAATGACTGCCGTGGGATCGAACTTGGGCGCGGAGATTTCCATGGCCTTCACCTCGTCGGACAGCTCGATCACGGAATCATAGCCGCGCTTGACGGCCCTGAGATTGGCCTGGACAACGGCCTCACCCCGCTTGCCAAAATACTTCCGCAAGGCACTCTCCGCCCGTTCCATGACGGCGGAGTAGGTGAGATTGGCGTCGTTCGCAAACGGGGTCACCTTGAGGAAAATCCCCAGCAACACGATGCCCTGCATCCGGACCGACAAATCGGGAATGGGTGCTTCTTCCCGGGCAATCAGGGCGGCATCCGCCGCGAAAACCCGCAGGTTCTTTTCCCGGATCACCTGCTGGGACTTGGGCGGAATATCAGCCCAAATCTCGGCAGGATCGGTCTTGGAGATCTGCATGAAGATCGCGCCCCCCTCCAGAATGCCGCTCAGGGGATTGCTGGTGACGAAGGCATTCACATCGTTCATGGGGACAAAGTCCACATGATTCAGTTCGCAATGGGTCAGGATCTGCTCGTCGGCCACCGTCAGGTAGTAGGTGGTCGGCAGTCCCTTTTTCTCCGAACCATACTTGGGGTAGGCCTGCACCTTCTTGCCAAAGACATCGCCGGCAATCGTGGCAATGACCTTGTTGGTGGTGACGGAACCAAAACCACCCACCGAATGGCCCCGCATGGAGAAGGCGCCCGGCGGGCGCAGATCCGGATCCTCCTCCGGAGGCAACGTAAGATCGCTTTCGATGCCCAGGGAGAAGAAATACTGGTTCCCTTCCAGCATGTTGCGGACCAGGGCTGCGAAATCGGAGGGGCGGACATCGCGACTGCCCAGTCCGGCCACACCGCTGAATATCTGGGGAATCCGGGTAATGGCCGGGAAGTCGGGATGTCCCATCAGGGCATCACTGAAGGCAGCCTTGATATCGTTGGTCAAGGGATTGTTGGGTGCCAGCGCGTCATCCATGCGCTCGATGACACTGAAAGCCTTCAGGCCTCCCAGCGCCTTGACAATCTCGGGTCCGGGGAACGGCCGGTAACAGGTCACATGCACGATGCCCAGCTTGATGCCAAATTTGTCGCGCAGGTAATCGATGGCGGCCCGGGCAGTCTCGATGTAACAGCCAATGCCCACAATGGCATAGTCCGCGTCTTCCATCCGGTACTGCTCAATGACATCGTAGCGGCGGCCCGTGTATTCATAGAACTCGGAGAAGGCCTGCGCCACGGCGGCCGGGACACGGTCGTAGTACATGCGCTGGGCGACGATGCCCTTCATGTAGCTGTCCTGATTCTGCACCACGCCCGTCATGACGGGATTCATGGGATCAAACAGGTTCGGAATTTTGTTGCTGGGAGGGCCCACGAATTTTTCCAGCAGTTCCGGTTCCAGGAGCAGGACATCCTCCACCGTGTGGGTCGTGAGAAAACCGTCCTGCACATTCATGAAGGGCGTATTGGTGTCCTCGGCGACACGACGGCTGATCAGCGCCAGATCCCCCGCATCCTGGGCATTCTTGGCAAAGAGAATACCCCACCCGCAATCGGCCACGCTCATGATATCGTCATGACCGGCATGCACATTCAACCCCTGGCGCGTGATGGCCCGCGAGCCGATATGGAATACCACAGGCAAGCGCTTGCCGCTGATAGTGTACAGGACCTCGGTCATGAGCACCAGACCCTGTCCGGAGGTGAAGTTGCTGATCCGGCCGCCGGCCACGGCGAACCCCTCGCAGGCGGTCGCGGCACTGTGTTCCGACTCGGGTTCCAGGAACATCAGCCTGTCACCCCAGATATTGGTAGCCCCATTGGCCACGGCGGACCCATAACTCCCGCCCATCGTCGTGGTGGGCGTGATGGGATAAGCACAGGCCCCCTGGGTAATATGGGTTTCCACCCATGCCACCGTCCCCGAGCCATCGGATGTCGTGGCAATGCCCGGATAGGGAAAGGCAGGCTGCGTGCCATTCATGCCTGCCATGCGTCCATTGGGACTCATATGGCCATTACTTGAACTCGTGTCAGCCATCCCATTTCACCCCTTGTTGCCATGTTCCTGTGGTCCAGACCGTGGCCCGAACCCTGATATAAGCGTTTGCCTGACCGTGCACAGCGTCGCTGCGACGCACCCGTTCGTGCGAATCCGAGGCCGACATTTCTCTGATAATAACACAGTGTGATAATAACACAGTGTACAGAACGCATTCAATGGTAATCGGTCCCAGGGGAAAGGTTGCCGACAGATCCGGTGTGCATGCATCGCTGTCCAGAGGGGCAATGAAGGCCACAAGGCCACAGGATCAACCCCCGGCATCCCGATTCCTCCTTGCCTCTTGGCTACCGGCACCGGGTACCTGAATCAACCCGGTTGCTTCTGTGTGGCACCATCCGCTTTTCGCCAGGATGCATCCGGACTGCACATCCCACAGAACCCGACCTGCCTGGACCAGAAAGCCAAGCGCGCAGGTTTTGGCCACATGCCCGTACCAGGTTTCTGCTGGCCCTGTATCTGCATAGGGAGCCAGCGGCACCGCACCTGGGACATGGAGGCCAGCAGGCCCAGAATCAGGTGGGACGTCGCCAGCCAGTCCCGCTGTGCACCTCGCGGCAACTCCCAGGCCCCGACCTGTTTGCCTTGCGGCCGGCATTTCCCCCTGGGCCAGGGCAGGTCTGTGGGGCAAGGCCATGGGACAACGGCGTACGCCGCAGGCAACCGTGGGCGTACGCATCGGGATTTAACGTACATACCCTCCGGTGGGAGGGTTCGGGGGCAAAGGGGCACCAGGTTCCATGCCAGACCGGG
>CAXXOQ010000251.1:0-4150 GCA_963664185.2 Caldilineaceae bacterium
CCATTAGCCAAATCACAAGTCAATTTTCTGCGTACGACTGCAGGGCAGGGTCTTGCCCTTTGGGGGCAAGCCTGCATGAACATCAAGGCTCCGGCAAGGGTACACAGGGCGTTGGCCGGCATGGCAGGCGATCGGGACCGGGATCACTACGCCGGGGACGGTGGGGCACCATCCACGTTGCCGCTCGCGCCTGGCCGGCTACCCATCAGGGGAAGGTCCCTGCGATGCCTTCGTGTTGCTGAAGGAACCAGCGGGTGTCCATACCGCACGACCATCAAGGGGACCGTGCAGGATGGTCTGGGATCGGGGCTGCGGGCTGCGCAATGCACCCATCCAGGCTATGCTGCACATTGGAAAAGCCGGTGGGTCAAGGCCGGCGCAGTGACCAGGGGCCTGAGCATCCAGCCTGACACACAGCCCAAGTGGCCTGACGCCGCGACAACGGTCGCATTTCCGTGACCGACATCCCGTAGCCAGGCTCTACGCGGTGAGATAGTCGTCATGGGGTTCGGGTGCCAGCTCAAAGTCCTGGAAGAAAAGATCCATGCTGTCCTGGCAATCCACGTTCACCTGGGCGAAAAGCCGCATTTCACCCCTGAAGTCCTCCCGCAGGGCTTGCTGGATTTGCGGGTTCTCTACCAGTTCCAGAGGGAACCGAACGCAACGGTCAGGGTCCCAGCTGTGCATGATCGCCTCCACCACCATGCCATCATGGACAGGCCCAGGACTGACACCCACAACCCTCACCAATGTCCGCCGCGGACAACGTTCGGGCACGACACGGCCGTTGAATTCATCCGCGCAAAGGCGCAATCCCTGGAGCAGGCTGTCAGGTTCCAGATTGCTCCGGCGGACAAGACAGGGGATTTGCGCCCTGTAGCGTCTGATCGTAGTGTCACTGTCCATGTCTGCGAATGTGGACAGGAGCACGCCAGGGATTTGCGCCCTATACAGTGCAGCCATCAGCGCAGCCCCCGTAAACGAGGCGAATGGCGTCCCCGCAAGGCGATGGTCACAGATCACGGCGGCACAGTGATCTGACCGTATCCGTTCCAGGAGTTGCGCCACGGTCTGAAAAGGCCCGTCATTTTCGCTTATGATGACGGGTACCAGCTCCGCTTCCTCCACAATGCCCGCTACGGTTTCGGCCTTAAATCTTTCATCGTCTATAACCGCCACCCTGGTACCCTTGCCCATACGGCTTCCTGCGTGGGTCATGGTCATGTCACTTTGCGTGGCAAGGCCATGATAAACTCCGCGCCGCCCAGTTCACCTTTGGGAATGGCTTGTGCGCTACCCCCCAACTCCACCACGGTATCGCGCACAATGGTAAGCCCCAGACCAGTTTCATTCTCATCGCTGGTAACACCAGGCAACCCGATGTGATTGCCAAGTGGCGGAGAATTCCCGGACCATTATCCAAGACCGTAATGAACATCTGGGCCATCCATCGCCGTCGTGCGCACAACCAGTTTGCGCTCACCAAGTGACAATCCCGGGTGCCGGAAGGTCTTGACGGTGTTCGTGATGAGATTCGAGACGCTGGCTTCCATCGCAGCCACCGATTCCCGTATGTGGACGGTCTCGCCGCAGAATTCGCAGAGGGGCTGAATGTATGCATCCTGCAGATAAGGGCCAAAAAGGTCCATGGCAGCCTCCACCGTCCTGTTCACGTTGCAGACCCTATCAGGATAACACACTATTTTACAACTGTAATACCAAGCACTTGCCATGGCCCAATGTTGAGACCGGATTTGTTGCCGCGACGGACGGAACCCCTGGGGGACTTTCGTAGGGCATGTGGGGCCGCTGGTCCCGACGGCACCAGGTGGCGGTGGGGGGTAGCGTGAGCGCAAACCCGCATTCATCCAGGAAAAAGAGGTGGACGGGCAGGGGTGCAGGCATGGGGGTGTCAGATGAGAAGAGACTGCCAAATGGGCGTACTCTGGGGGAAAGTCAAGCGATAAATTCCGCTTCTATGCCTTGATTCCAAGCTTCAGATTGCCAGTTGGTCCGAACAAGAAATGTGTTGATACAACTATCTTGAGCCTACGCAGTAGTCGTTCTATCACAGCCCAAAGGTCAGCGGCAGTATGACTGGCAGGGCCCACGGACACCGCCTCTGGGGGTGTTACCTGCTCTTCCGGCGTTCCTGCTCTGACCCCACCGCCTGGCAGGCCTATGGGGTGGGTGCCCCTCAGGCCTGGGACCTGGCCACGCGGGCGACGGTGGCGGGAACCCGCGGGCACATCGAGAGTGCCTTTGAAATGGCCAAACAGGAGGTGGGCCTGGACGACTGCGAGGTGCGCCGTGCCACCGGCGGGTACCGGCACATGACGCTGGCCCTGTGGGCCCTGGCGCTGCTGCGTGCCGTGCGGGCCGCCGACCTGGTCCCGCCCACAAAAAAGCCGTCGGCGACCGACAGTCTGGCGACCTTCAAGCAGGCCCGGGGTCTGGCCACCGCCTGCGCGTCGCCGAAATCCGGCGTCTGCGGTGGCGACTGGTGCTGCAGGTGCCCCGGAAGGTGTCCGCGCATTCGGGCCTGGTCCGCGTGGCGTTGCCCGCATCCGTGGCAGGCCATGTGCTGTCACTACCGGCGCCAATCCCGGCAACTGTATAATATGCAACTGGAGTATTAAGGGACCGGATGAGGTCGCAGCGTCGCTTTCCAGGAAGGAGCCGGTCTCTCTGCGCCCGAAACACCAGGCGGCGGGCAGGGACGTCAAGGGGCGCAGACATCGCCCAGGACATGACCAACTCCGGCCGACAGCACGCAGGGGGAGACCACCCGCACAGGATCACACAGCGTACGGTGCTTGTCAATCCCTGGGTCTGGGGCGAGCGTTTCCCTATTTTTCCGAGTCTCCCTATAATTCCGTGAAGTAATCGCAGCAAGAAGAAGCAGACTGTGTCTTCACCATTACCCCCCAAGGACCTTTGTCTCCCCAGTTTGTCTATCAAGAACTTCCGGGGCATTCAGGACCTTGTCCTTCCACGTCTGGGCCGCGTGACCCTCATGGCCGGGAAGAACAACACCGGCAAAACCTCAATCCTGGAAGCGGTGCGTCTTCTGGTAGAAAGTGCGACCCCTGGCATCATCGGCGAGATACTCCAAGGCCGCGAGAAAGTAGTCGCAGACGCATCACGTTACGAGGAGACCCAGAACACAAGTGAAGAATTCCTGATTTCCCCCCTGTTTCACGGATTCCCCGAGATCGATGAAGAATCAGCACCCATTGTTGTTGCGACTTGTGCCAACTCACGTCAGATACGAATGAAAGCCATATGGGGTTGGTTCCAAAGTGATGAGCGCGGCAACCGCCTATTGGTTCCCCTACCTGACGATGCCGCATGGGACGCTGGCGACACTCCTGCTTTGGTGGTCAAGACAGCGAATAGGGAGCGCATCCATTCTATCGAACAACTTGACAGGCTTGTATCCCGTCGCCGAGACAGCCCATATGCCTCCTCAACCCGTAAGTCGTCCCTATTCGTCAATTCCGCCAGCATGGAGCGAACGGAAATGCTGGGGGAATTGTGGGATGACATCGCGCTGACGGTAAGAGAACCGTACCTTGTGGAAGCGTTGCAAATTCTGGACGAAAACATTACGGCTGTTGCCATGATTGGGGAGCGGTCTTCCCCCTATCGCCCTTCCCGCCGGGCCATGGTGCGATCAGACGAATTCCCCTCCCGACGTGTCCCTCTGCGCTCGTTCGGTGACGGCATGAACCGTCTGTTCGGCATCATTCTGGCGCTCCTGAACGTCAGTAGCGGTGGCATTCTGCTGGTTGATGAGTTTGAAAACGGTATGCACCACACGGTCCAGGTGCATGCGTGGAATATGGTATTCCGCCTTGCCCAGAAGCTGAATGTACAGGTCTTGGCCACCACGCACAGCTTCGACTGTATAGCCGCTTTTGCGCAAGTAGCGACCGACGTCAAGGAGGTTGACGGCCTGATGGTACGTGTTGAACGCTTCGGCGACGCGATGCGCGTGGTGGAATATACGGAGCAGAACCTTCAGGTGGCAGCACGTCAGCGCATCGAGGTCAGGTAATGGCTGACCGGATTCTTTTGGTAGAAGGCCAGGACGACAAGCATATGGTCTGGCAACTTTGTGGCCGGGATCCTGCAAAGTGTGACGTGT
>CAXXOQ010000252.1:0-40153 GCA_963664185.2 Caldilineaceae bacterium
CGTGCTGTGATCTGCCATGACTGCCCTGACCGAGCCGTGTACCAGAACCCACCATGGCCTGTTTGACGCCAAAACAGCTCTGCTCTTCTGTAAGTAGGATGCGGAAGTCCTGCTATCTGCCTGTCGCTTGCCCCACAAACTGGTCAGTAAATTGATTTGCCATCGCCCTGGACATCAGGGACGGTGCAGATCCTGATCCCACTGAATCCCCAAGTCGAATTGATTTATATGAATTTTTCATATAAACTGGCAAGGGACTTGCACAGGAGGTATCACAGGTAGCAGCGTAAATCCGCGAAGCATTCTGCATCCAGACAGCCGAGGAGCTGCGCCGACACTTCCAGGACCCGTTGGAGCGGTTGCACAACCACCGCATCGAAAGCCTGCGCCATGCAGCGCAAAACCCGGCCGCGGGTCTGATCCTCTGCATCGGCATGAGTTACGAGGTGATGCCATGAAGGTGCTGACTTCCGAGATCCCGGCGGCTGTTCCACAGCGCAGTGCCATTGTCCCTTCTGTCACAGGCGCGCCGATGTGTATTCCTATGCGCCAAGCGAGTGGTCGGCGTGAAGATCCGTCCGGCGCGCCAGCCTGGACGCGCTAACCCGAAGGAGGCGATAGACCATGACCCATGCAGGAGTCACGCATCCGCTTGACAATACACTTGCCCCATTCGCGGGCGAGAACGGGCACTCGCCATTGGCGCGGGTATCATTCGGCCCCCCTATCGGCGCGGGCTGGTATCTTGCCAGCGACATCCTTGCAGACGACAGGACGTTGGGCGAAATACTGGAGCGCTTTGGCACGCGAGCGAAGACGACACGGCCGTTCCTGCAGGCTGCGCTGCTGGTGCCGTATTACGTCAAACCGGTTGCTTCAGCCGCCGTATACGGACTCTACGCCGGACGGTGCGTCCCGGACGTGAGCGCCGAAAACTTCGCGGTTCGGCTTGACGATGCGGGGGACATCACCGAGTACGCGTTCATCTCCCGGCACTTCGCCACCCTGTCATCCGACCCTGCCATCTGCCATCCAGACGCCCGTTCTGTTCCAGACCCCGAATCATTGACCGCCTGGATGTTCGACCGCATGATCGAGCGCCATCTGCGGCCGCTTTTTTCTCTTCTGCGCGCGAGAACGAAGCTCGGCGCGAATGTCCTGTGGGCGGGTCTTGCGGGCAACTGCGCCGAAGCGCTCATCGGCCTCCAGAGGGCCGGATACTTCACGATGGAAGAGGCAATCGCGGAGAAGGTGGATTTGCTGGACCGCGGGCCCTCACCGTTGCGCGGCCGCGTGTCCATCTATCCCCTCGAGAGCGGGCATGTCCGCGCCCTGTTTATGCGTCTCGAAATATGCTGCCAGAAATACCTGCATCCTGACCTGGGCAAGTGCGGTTACTGCGGTCTGCGGCCTATCCCGGAGCAGCGGCAGCTGCAGCAATCTTTCCTCGATCGCCGGGTCGCCGAACTCGAACGTACGCATCACTAAGGGTTCCGGTTGATGTCTTTTGGTCCCTGGCGTCGTTCTCATCCCATAGAAGACGCTGCTCCAGGCCCTGGATAATGGCCGCGACTACACGGCCTCGCGCCCGTTGCGCGCAGCAGTTGCGGTGGGCAAGGTCATGGTTATGCAAACGGCCCTGAACATGGGCGACAGGCAGATGAAGAAGGTGTGCCCGGATCAAGGGTAGAAGGAGACCGGCATTCAGGGGGAAGCGCATAGACCATCGGGAGGATTTCCAGAGATGATGTCCGGAACTAACACAGTGCTCCAGTCCAGCGCCAGCCTCCAGGGCGCCCTGGATTACGCCCTGCACAAGGGACGCAGCGCCGTACTGCGCGGTGTCGCTGTGGGCATGGTGTGGGAAGCCACGGTGGTGTTGGTCCCGTTTCTGGCGCAGCGGTCCATTGACCAGGGACTGGTGCCCCGAGACTGGGGGCAAATGGCTTTCTGGCTTACGATGCTGCTGGCCAACGGCCTGTTCACGGCCGTCCTCAGCGGCATGCGCCATCGCGCCGCCACCCAGGCGGGAGCCCGCAGCGACCTGGGACTGCGCGGACGTCTGGTCCGCCATCTCCTGGGTCTGGACGCCAGCTTTCACGACCGGGCAGACCGGGGTGACGTGCTGACCCGGGTCACCACCGACACCCGTACCATTGGCACCTTCATCGACTTAATCGTGACGTGGGGTGCCCATATGGCGGCCGTGGTCCTCATTGTTCTCTTCATGCTCCAGATGGACCCGGGGCTGGGGCTCATCGGCACGGCCTTCATCCCGGTAGTGCTGCTGCTTGTCGGCGCCGTGCGGAGGGCCTATGAGTCCCGCACGGCGGCGCTCCGGGAGGCCACGGCCAAACTTACCGGCATCCTTCACGAAAGCATCGTCGGCGTGCGGGTGATCAAAGGCTTTGGCGTGGAGAGTTACCAGCAGAGACGCTACGTGCCCGCCAGCAATGCGATTGTCGACCGTGGTATGGCCCTGGCCCTGCTGGGCACGGTGTATACCGTCCTGGGGGCGTCCCTCCCGGCATTGGCGATGGGAGCGGTCCTCTGGTGGGGCGGGTTGCGGACAATCGCCGGGGACATGACTGTGGGCGTGCTGGTGGCCTTTAGCGCATGGATGGTCCAACTCGCCGGGCGCACCGAGGGTCTATTGGTGCGGTCCAGCTGGCTTATGCAGGCCCGGACCTCGGCACGCCGGATCAACGCCCTGCTCCGCGTAGAACCTGCTATCACGGATCCGCCGCGCCCGTTGGCCTTGCCTCCTGCAGGCGGGTCGCTGCGGTTCGCCAACGTCACCGTGGCTTTTGGCGCGCGGCGCGTCCTGGACAGCCTTTCCCTGGAGGTACGGGCAGGGGAGGTGGTGGTTCTGGTCGGCATGTCCGGGGCCGGCAAGAGCATGCTGCTGAGCCTCCCGCCGCGGCTGTACGACCCACAGGACGGCGGGGTGTACCTTGACGGCACCGATGTGCGTGACCTCTCTCTGGAAGACCTGCGCATGGCGGTGTGCCTCGCGTCCGACGACACCGTGCTGTTCCGAGACACCATAGCGGCCAACATCGCCCTGGGCGTACCGGAGGCTTCACGGCGGGAAATCGAGCATGTGGCACGGCTGGTCCGGGCCCATCATTTCATCGAGGAGATGCCGGAAGGATATGACTCGATAGTGGGTGAGCGGGGCCTCACCCTCTCCGGCGGCCAGCGGCAACGCATCGCCCTGGCCCGGGCCGTTCTGGTTGGTTCACGGGTGCTGCTGCTGGACGATACTTCGTCCTCCCTGGACCCCGCCACGGATGCGGCGG
Organism: Caldilineaceae bacterium; assembly: GCA_963664185.2. Classification (GTDB taxonomy): domain Bacteria; phylum Chloroflexota; class Anaerolineae; order Caldilineales; family Caldilineaceae; genus Bin34. The sequence continues at coordinate 3,303 of CAXXOQ010000252.1, forward strand.
TCTGGCGTGGGCTGACCCATGGCGGCGGGAGAACGCTACTGGTGGCGACCCATCGGCGGCGTATCGCAGCCCTCGCTGACCGGGTGGTCCTGCTTGACGCAGGAAAGGTGGTGGGGGAAGGCGCGGACGAAGAGTTGTGGACGACGACACCCCTCTATCGACAGGTCCTGAACCAGGGAGACACAGCATGAGCGGGATGACAGAGGCTACGTCCTACGCTATCGCCCCCTACGCGGCGCGTTCCCTGCAGCGCGGTCTGGCATTCGGCGCTTTCCTGCGCTGGCCCGCCCTGGCGGCATCGGTCCTGCTCATGGGCGCTGTGGGTGCGGTTCTGGCCCAGCCGGTACTGATCTCCTGGGTCATTGATCGTGGCGTGCTTCTGCACGACATCAACGCCCTGCGCCAGAGCCTATTCCTGTTGCTCGGCGCCGTGACCGCCGAGTCAATTTTGACTGCCGGACATCTGTTGCTGTTTGCCTGGGTCGGGGAACGGTATCTGGCTCACCTGCGAAATCGGGTATTCGCACACCTTTCCGCCCTGTCCCTCCGCTTCTACGATGCCCACAATACGGGGGAGCTGATCTCCCGCGCCAGCGACGATGTCCAGGCCATTTCCGGGTTCGTCCGCACCGGCATGTCCCGGTTCTTGACCGGTGTGCTGCTCCTGGTCCTGGGCATCGTGGTTCTGGGCAGCCTGTCACCACCGTTGCTGGTGGTCAGCCTGTTGGCCGTGCCCATGATCCGGTGGCTGTCCCGGCGGTTCCTGCGTCGGGCCGAACCTGCACAACGCAGGAACCGGGAGCGCTACGCCGCCACCCTGAGCGTCATCGAGCAAAGTCTCTCGGGCGTGCGGCTGCTGCACCTCTTCCGGCAGCAGCAAGCCTGGGCGGACTCGGTGGACCGCCACCTGGATGATCAATACCAGATCCAGATGCATGTGGTCGGCGTGAACAACCGCTATTTCCCCTGGCTGGAGTTCACCTGGGTCTTCGTTACCGCAGCCATCATCGGCGCGGGAGCTGGACTGCACGCGGCGGACATGGTCACCATCGGCATCATATCCGCCTTCGTGCTCTCGCTGACCAGGATTTTCGGGCCTCTGGAGAATTTGAGTCGGCTCTTCGCCAACGCCCAGTCCGCCAAGGCATCCCTGGGGCGCATCTTCGCCCTGCTGGACGTACCCCTGGAGGTCTGGGAGCGCCCTGGTGCCAGGGAGCTTCCTCCCACAGGTGATTTGGAGACCGCCAACGTTTCCTTTGCCTATACGCCCGGGATACCGGTACTCAGGGACATCAGCCTGCATGTTCAGTCCGGCGAGACTCTGGCGCTGGTGGGGGCAACGGGTGCCGGCAAGTCCACCCTGGCCCGCCTGCTGGCTCGGTTATACGACCCCGACGCAGGACGGGTATCCTTCGCGGGGCTGGACCTTAAAGATGCGGGGCTGGCCAGCATCCGCCGGCGCATCGTGCTGCTGCCCCAGGAAGGGCACCTGTTCCGTGGGACCATAGCGGACAACATTCGGCTGTCCTGGCCGGAGGCCTCGGATACGGAGATTGCCAAGGTCGTCGGTGACCTTGGGCTGGATGAACGGTTCCATCGCTTCCCCGATGGCTTGCGGACGGAGGTGGACGAACGCGGTACGCGGCTGTCGGCGGGAGAGCGCCAGCTCGTCTCCCTGGCCCGGGTTGCGCTAGTCAATCCCGAAGTTGCCATCCTCGACGAAGCGCTCTCCAACGTGGATCCCGGAACGGAAGCTCTGGTACAGAGGGCGATGCGACGGCTCATGGCAGGGCGGACGGTCATTGTCATCGCCCACCGGGAAACGTCAGCCCAACGGGCAGACAGGGTCGCATTCCTGCAGCATGGGGTCTTGGCCGCTCAGGGCCGCCACCACGAGTTGCTGCGCACTACTCCCGCCTATGCCAGGCTTTGGGATCAGGACCATGATGTGCTCTGACCTGCTTCAGGTCCACGAGGTGCGCCCGGTGGGCCAACTGCTTGGCCGCCCTTCAGACGGTGCCGCTGGGGTTACAGGTTCCCCCTCAGGGAGTACCAGACCAGAGAGATGGCCCCACGACAACGACGGATTGACTCCCCGTCCGGCCAGAAAACAGTCCCTCGCCTTGTTTACAGCAGGCAGTCCTCAATGACCGATCGGAAATCGCCCAGGGCATTTATCCGCCGTGACGCCAACCGGAAACCGGCGCCCCACATGAGGCCCAGGGCCGGATTCCCCGTGTGCCGACCATGACTGCAATCTTCTACATTGCCATGATCACTGCCTACGATGACAAGCGTACGGTCCAGGTCAATGGTCGCGGTCAAGCCGGCCAGAAAGCGATCGATACGTGCGAAGTTGCTCACAGCTTCCCGGAACATGCGCTTGTGGCCGTGGATGTCAGTCATCCAGTGCTCAAAGAAAACCAGGGATGAGGTACGGGCACGCCTGCCGACCAACTGGCCGGCCGCCTCTGGCGTATGCACCGGAACGTCCGGGATTCCCAGTTTGTCCTGCCAGTCCTGTCCCGTGATGGTACCACTGACCGCTTCGCCCCGGCGGTATGCCGCCAAGTCGTTCAGGGCCACCCCGGCCCCGGACAAAGCGTAGGGGATCACACTGAGCAACCTGCGGCCACTGCGGATTCCTTCAAAGTAGGGCGGTGGATAGGCATTGGCACTGGCGACGGACACGCGGTGCCGGATCAGGTGGGAAAAGAGGGTGCCATCATCCAGGATCTGCCGAATCCGGCTGTCTGGCTTGGGACCGTAATGTTCTCCCAGCAAACCGGGTACGTTCCGTCCCGTCACGATGGCAGCCTGGCCCGTCGCACTCTGGGGGCGGCCATCCACCCCCAGGGTGGCATCAACCGGAAAAGCCGCGGCCCTGCCTGTCGTGATACAGGGATGTTGCAGGTTGGGGCGCCGGGAATCCAGCAAGCTGTCCAGAAAGGGCATGGAAGCGGCCAGGAAAGGATTCTGCGGTGTGGGTCCTATTCCCACGCCGTCCAGAAAGACAAAAATCACATGCCGCCTGGAAGAAGGACGGGATGTCATGAAGCAACTCCGGGCAACCTACACCCAACTCGAGGACTGCGCAACAGGGTGGGGGGTACACGCTTACATGATAGTCCAGAAACACAGGACCGGAGCAACCGATCGTGGATGTGGCTGTACCGGGTGTCCGCGTGACGCCCGCGGGCAAACCATGCCCGCGGGCGTGTCCAGGACTGTCGCGGCTCTGCCCATTATGACGCGCCTGGCTCCCATGCCTGTATTTCCCCGGAACGTACAGGCCGCGGCCAGATGGGATACGACCAGTCTGGGGCAACCCAGACCGTGTTCAAGCCATTTGCTTTTGCACCAGTTCCAGAAACGGCCCCTGGGTTTCCCGCCATTGGTCATGACTGCCCACCTCTTGCACGATACGGCCCGCCTGCAGCACATAGATGCGCTGGGCCATGCGGGTGGTGGATAAGCGGTGCGCAATCACAATTCGGGTCACCGCCATTTGCTTGATGCCACGCATCACTTCCGCCTGACTCATGGCATCAAGCCAGCTGGTAGCCTCATCCGGAAACATCATGCAGGGATTCCGCACCAGAGCCGCCGCGATTTTCAGACGTTGGATTTGACCGCCGGGAAAAAGGGCCGCACTATCGCCCACCATAGTAAACATTTCCATGGGCATGGCGGCAATATCCTGCTCCACCGCCGCGAGACGGGCCGCCCGCCGATGACGCTCCCTGGAGTACCCGTAGCCGGACGGGACACATGGGTCCAGAAAACCGTCCGCGTGGCGGACGCGCCACTGGCCCGGCCCCAATAGGGTGACCGGGGAACCGCCAAGTGGTATCCGGGGTTTTCCGTCGCACCGGCCCCATATCCCAGATCGCAGGTGGTCTGCCTGCGCGGAGGCATACAACGGACTTCTGGCCCCCACGTCTTGAGGGGGCTGGGCCACGGCATTAGGCCCGCCTGAGCTGGGCCAGGCGCAACGGCAGCCAAAGCCATGGGTCACAGACGTGCGTTGGGGTTTGCTCAGAGACCGCACGGGCAGTAAGATAGCGTACAGGGGTACAGGGCATCCCGCACCTTGGAGGTGGGAGACGGCACCCAGGGACCGCAGGCGCCATGCCGTAGCATTACTCCCCCCAATGGCCAAACCAGAGCTTGCAGGCAAACCGGATGCTCATGGGTCGGCAGAGTGAAAGGGCGACCGCAGCACCACGGTGGCCCCGCAGTACATCAGCCCGACCTGTCCCGTTTGTGGGCATAGTGAACCGGGATCACGAAAAGCAAGCGTTCCATGGTACATCCTGCAGGTTCCAGGCGCATGCCGATTGGGCCGGAGTCTGGCATGTACGCATACGAGAATGGGAGTTCCTGGGTGTATGGCAGTTGCTACATCCCGCAATCTGCGAAGGGCCAACAGCTGGGGTCGCAAGGAGAAGGCTGTGTGAGACCGGCCGGGCAGAACACGGAGATAGCCCGCTTGGTCAACGGGAAATGGCTGGGGACCCTGTTTTCCCACAGAGACATTACCGTCACACGCCAGGCTGGGCCCACGTAGCGTCAGCAAGCGGGCAAGAGGCTCCAGCGGCGTGGCTATGTCGGCTTTACCCCTGGGCAATGCCATCCCGCCGGTCACGGGGTATCCGCATATGGTCACGCCGCCAACGCCTGGGGCCCTCTTCGGGTGTCCCTGGCGATCCAACACTGTGATGGAGACAGGGCCAATCGGCCTCACCGTTGAAATGCATTCTGCACGATGCTTCGGGACACCTCTTTTGTGAATACATCCGTAGCCCTGGTGCACGATTGGCTCAACCAGATGGGGGGTGCCGAATATGTCCTTGAAGTCCTGCATGGCATGTTGCCCCAGGCTCCCATCTACACCAGCCTCTACCACGCGGCGCGGATGCCGGCGGAGATGCAGCAGTGGGATATTCGTCCCAGTGCCCTCAATCGTCTGCCCTTCGCCCACCGGCACTCCCGTCTGCTGCTGCCGCTTTATCCGGCAGCGTTCTCCCGCATGGACTTGAGCGACCAGGATTTGGTCATCAGTATCAAAAGTGCCTTCTGTCTGGGCGTGACCACGCAAGGCCCGGCGGGGCAGGCGCATCACATCTGCTACTGCCTGACGCCTACCCGCTTCTTGTGGAACTTCGATGCCTACATGCAGCGGGAACAGGTCGCTGGTCTGGCCCGCAGCGTCTCCCGGCCGCTCATTCAGTACCTGCGCCACTGGGAAGTGGAAGCTGCCAGGCGGGTGGATGCCTTCATCGCCATCAGCCACGCCGTGCAGGATCGCATACGGGACTGCTACGGTCGTGAGAGTACCGTGATCCATCCGCCCGTCAACACACGGGAGTTCCAGGTCGTCGTCTCCCCGCCCGTCCGGGACCATTACCTGATCGTCTCGCGCCTGATCCCCTACAAACGCATTGATCTGGCCGTGGAGGCCTTCAACCGCATGCCGGACAGGAAGCTGATCATCGTCGGGGAGGGCCGGGATGCTGCGGCCTTGCAGGCTGCGTCAGGGGACAACATCACCTTTACCGGGTATCTGGAACGCGCCCGCGTCGTGGAACTCATGGCGACCTGCCGTGCGTTTATCTTTCCGGGCGAAGAAGACTTTGGCATTACCCCCGTGGAAGCTCTGAGTGCGGGCAAACCGGTCATTGCCTACGGGGCAGGGGGCGCCCTCGATTATGTTCACCACGGTATCACCGGCGTCCTGTTTCCGGAACAGCACCCGGAAGCCCTGGCCCAGGCGGTGGAGGACTGCGCGAATCAACCCTGGGATCCCGCAACCTGCCGGCACCAGGCCCAGCAGTTCAGTGTGGAAATCTTCCGGCAGAAGATGGGCGATTTTCTGGCACAGGCCTGCCCGCCGATGGCTTCACCGCCGTAGCCCCGGGACTTGCCGCGGGAATCACAACATGCGCGGGCGTTCCCTATGCTATGATCCGCGCATTATGATGACAGGTACCCGCCGCTTCGCATGACCTGGACAGAATACCGCCAACTGTTGCTCCGCTGGGGCTGGATCGTGATCTGCTGTGCCTTGCTGGGTGCCGTTGCCGCATGGTCCTTCACCCAAACCCTGACGCCCCGGTACCGGGCCCGGACCTACATCAGCATGATCCCGGCGGAAATGGATTGGCGCATGCGAGACCTGACCAAGGAATTGGCCCACAATGTCACCGCGCTGTTTCCGGCCCCCGCGTTGATCGAGGCCCTGCAAGCGCAAACCGATGTGGCCACGGCCATGACAGCCGACGAACTGGCCCGCAGTCTGCGGGCTTCCTTCGACAACGGTACCCTGATTATTGCCATTGAAGCTTTCCACGCAGACCCGCACGCGGCGGGCGAGCTGGCCCAGGTTGCCACCCGTATTTTCCATGCCGAGCGCAGCACCTACTTTACGGACAGAAACTTCCGGGATTTCATTGAGTTTGACATCCAGGCCACCGCACCGGAACTGACCCAGATTGCCCCCAACACCCTGAGCAATACCCTGGCGGGCCTGGTGCTGGGCCTGTTTGCCGGTACGGGGCTGGTCCTGGTCCTGCTCTGGCGTGACGAAGAATGGCTCACACGCCCCGAAATCGTGGAACGCACCCTGAATCTGCCCACCCTGGGCATAGTCACCCGGGATTGACCGTACGGAAGACGTGTACCATGACCACTCCTTTCCCGCCGGTTACGACAGAGCTGCTTGCGCTGCGGGCCAACATGGAACTGGCCGGCGTTCCGCATGCCCTGCGGTCGATCGTAGTCGCCAGCCTGGCCCCGCCTGCTGCCACCGTCTCCCTGATCCTCGGTCTCGGGCAGGCGTTTGCCGCTGTGGATGTGGATGTTCTCCTGGTGGATGCCAACAGCCAGGCGCCCGCCCTGCATCAGGTCCTGCAGGGAGCGGGGACTCCCGGACTGTACCAGTGTCTCGCCGATGGGAACCGGGCCTTGCCTTTGCAGGACACGCCAATCGCAGCCATCCGGTTCCTGGCGGCTGGACAAGAAGACCAGGATATCCTGCAGGTTCTGAGCCGGGACAGGCTGCAGCGCAGACAGGAGGAATTGCGGGCGGCAACACAATTGATCCTCTGGCATGTCCCGCCCCTGTCCTCCTCGCCGGCTGGTACGCTCATGGCCAGCGTGGCGGATGCGACTCTGCTGGCCCTGCGTCCCGGATATGCGCGCCGCGGCCCGAGCCTCCGCGCCAAACAGCAACTGGAACAGGCCCAGGCCCACATCATCGGCACCGTGTTGCTCAAGTCCAAGGGCAGGCCCACCGCGTAGCCGGGAGACACGCTGGTGGACTTCGACGGTTACATTCGCTCCATTCCTGCCCTGGCGGCGCATTTGCGGAATGTACGCCGCACCCGGGTCGTAAGCAGTTCTTCCCTGGTATGTCCCATGTCCGAATTGGTTCCTACCTACCATCCCCGGATTCTGGATTCACTGCACCAAACCGTCACGACTTTGTCCTCCCTGAATCAGGAGGCGGATGCCATGGTTCATGTATTCCGGCGCCTGATCGACCATCTGCACCGTCTGGTGCCCGCCTTCGCCGAATGGCCGGAATTCGATCCCGGGGCCTTCTTCGATCTGTATCCCCATCAGGCCAACCTGCTGGTGGATGTCAACCGCCAGCCCCATACGGCCCGCATTGTCTTTTGCGGCGATTTGCTGCTCCCCTGCTTTCAGCGGGCGGAAGCCTATTTCGTGAATGTTTTTACCCCCGCCTACCGGGCGGCGTTTCCCATGACTGCGCCCCCGGATCCCGACAGTGCTGTGATGCACCGGTTTCGCACGGAGGTGGAACCGGAAATGTCCCTGCGCTGGCAGCATCTGGTCACCGTAGCCCAACGCCTCAACTGGTCCCTGCAGGAGGAACTGGATTTTCTGGTTATCACCTACGGCGAGCAAGAACTGTTTGCCTGGCGGCCCGTATGGCAATCCCCTGCGGACCCGGGCCTGGACCCGGCCCTTTGTCCCGCTTGGGAAACGCTCACGACCTTCACGCTGGCCGTGCAATGTGATACCACACCGACCCTGTCCCGCCATGAATTCTGACTCTGCTTCCCGGTGATTCCATGACCCGTTATCTTGTGCCCGGTGGTGCCGGCTTCATAGGCAGCAACTACATTCGCTTCCTGCTCACGGGCTTCCCCGACTCCCGGGTTGTGGTCTTCGACAAGCTGACCTATGCCGGCCGCCGCGAAAACCTGCAGGATGTGGCAGACCGCTTCCCGGATCGGTTTGACCTGGTGGTGGGCGACATCTGCCATGCCGGCCAGGTGGCCCAGGTCTTTCAGGAAACCCGGCCTGATCGCGTCGTGAACTTCGCGGCGGAGACGCATGTCGACCGCAGTATCATGCAGCCGGACGAATTCGTCCGGACCGATGTGCTGGGCACCCACAACCTGCTGCAGGCCGCCCTGGAACAGGGCGTGGAACGGTACCACCAGGTCAGCACCGACGAGGTGTATGGCCCGGTCCCGGACCCGGAACGCAGCCGGGAAGCCGATCCGCTGGGCCCCCACCAGTCCCTACTCGGCGAGCAAGGCCGGGGGCGACCTGCTGGCCCTGGCCTTTCATCACACCTATCAGCTGCCCGTATCCCTTTCCCGCGGGGCCAATTGTGTGGGACCGTTCCAGTATCCCGAGAAAGCGGTGCCCCTCTTTGCCACCAATGCCCTGCAGGACTTGCCTCTGCCTCTCTACGGCGACGGCCAGCAGAAGCGGGATTACCAGTACGTTACGGATCACTGTGCCGGCATCCAGATCGTCCTGGAGCATGGCCGCGCCGGTCAGGTTTACAATATTGGCACCGGTACTGAGATGACCAACCTGGACATGGTCCGCATTCTCCTGGATGAACTGGGCAAACCCCAGACCCTGGTGCAGCATGTGACGGATCGGCCGGGACATGATCGCCGGTATGGCCTGGATATTGGCAAGATGCTGCAACTGGGATGGGCCCCCCGCGTTCAGCTGTGAGGAAAGCATTCGCCGCACCGGACGCTGGTACGCCGACAATCGCTGGTGGTGGGAACCCATCCGGGCCGGGGAATTCCAGGCATACTATCACCGGAACTATGGACACCGCACGGTCCTGCTCGACTGAACGAAACGGTCATGTCCTGCCCGACCGCATTGCCCATGCGTCCTGCCAGTCTGGCAGATAAAGATACGGTATCCCGCCTTTTTGCCGATGCCCATCTGCGCATTGTCTTCTTTGACTGGGAGGAGTGGAAACAGCCTGCTGCGCCGTTTCTGACGCTCTTGGCGGACGACGACCACGATCAGACCTGGGGGGCCATTGTCCTGCAGGTGGAGTCCCGTCCGGCTACCATGCCCGCAGGTTGGCCGTGCCGGGTATATGTACGCGGACTGGCGGTGGCCCGTGGCCGCAATTCCCGGGACGATGTCTCGTCGTTGCTGGTTCATACCCGCGGCTACCTGCACCACCAGCACACGGCAGGCCTTCTGATCCTCATGACAGACCGCACCTGGCTACACAAGGCGGCGGGACGTGCCGCCTTTCAGCACGTGGATTCCCTGCGCTACATGCATCGCAATCTGCGTATCCGGGACGGCGGGAATCCCGATGGCATTGTCCGTCTCGCCCAGGATGCGGACTACCGGGAACTCGCCTGCCGGGACGCGGAAACCTTTGGCCCCCTATGGCATATGGGCGAATCGGACCTGCGCCGGCAGGCACAGACTGGCTGCCTCCTCGTCCAGCAAATCAACTCGGTCCTGGCAGGCTTTATCCTGTTTGAAAAGCCCCAATCCATCTTCCGACCGGCCTTTGTCACCCGCCTGGCAGTCTGGCCGGAATGGCAGGGCTGCAAGATCGGTTCCCACCTCCTGATGTGTGCCATCTCCCAGCTGCCCCGAGGATCCCTGGATCGGGTAGGCCTCAACGTACTGGAGTCCAATACGTCGGCCCGGAAATTCTATACCTACCATGGCTTTCGGTCACTTGGACGACCCTTGGCTGTCTTCACCTGTCTGCTGGGTGACAGCTCTCCGCTGGAATGATGGCGGCATGAATTACAGCAACATTCCCTACCTGCGGCTGGCCTTGACGCTGCTGGCCATCATCCTGGCCGGCACAGTGGGTTATATCGTGCTGGAACAGTGGGCATGGTGGGACGCCTTGTACATGACCATCATCACCCTGTCCACCGTGGGCTTTCGCGAGGTGGACACCCTCAGTTTCCAGGGACGGGTGTTCACAGCCCTTCTGATCCTGGCTGGCGTGGGGGGCTTCACCTTCGTTTTTTCCACGATCATGCATGGCATGGTCGCGGGACACATTTCAGGTGCCTGGCAATCCGCCAAGCTCAAGCGGAGAATACGCAAGATGACGGGACATTTCATCGTATGTGGATACGGACGCGTGGGTGCCAAAGTAGTGGAGCGGCTGAGTGCCCAACACCACGACATTGTGGTCGTTGATTGGGAACCGGACATCGCCACCGAGCTGGCAGGAGACCATGTACACTTCATGCAGGGGGATGGCACACGGGAAGAAATCCTGCGGGCCGCAGGCATTGAACAAGCCATTGGCTTCGTCTGCTGCCTGCCGCACGATGCCGACAATCTGTTTGCCGTACTGACCGCCCGCACGATGAACAGCGACATCCATATCATCACCCGGGTGGAAAACGAGTCCACGGAAGCCAAAATGCGCTTTGCCGGCGCCAACGATGTCGTGAATCCGACCAGCATTGCGGGCCGGGCCATGGCCATGCGCATGATCGAACCGGAAGTGATACAGGTCATTGAAATGCTTACGACCACCGGCCTGCAGGGCAGTGTGCTGGAATCGGTGCAGGTGCCCTCCACCTCCGCGCTGGTGGGCCAGACCGTCAGGGAGGTGGGCTTCCGGCGGCGGCTGGGCCTGCGGGTGATGCAAGTCCTGCGGGAGGATCAGACCCTGGAGTCCGACGTCAACGCGGAAACCGAAATCCGGTCCAACGATATTCTGCTGGTGCTGGGCAAGCGCGAGTCCGTGACGAAATTCCACGACCAGATACAGGCCTGATACCCAATGCCTTCCGGACAGAGGCGACGTAGCCGTGAATCCCAGATGTCCCAACCCTGAGGCTTACTGACTCCAGACAGAACCCGTCGCCTGCATTGACCCGATCATGTGTCTGCAGGGACGCAGCGGTACAGGTGTGGGCGGGCGTCTTCCCCTTGTTGACGACACGGGGAAGGGACATGGTCATTTGCAGCCCCGTTCCCGGTGACAGGGCAGACTGAGTGGCAAGACACAGGCCTTGGCATTGCTCCCAAACCGCAACAACGGCAATCCTGCCCATACCACTCAGGACCCCGCGCAGTCACATCGGGGTTCCAGGGACAGGCGGTTGTCCCTGGGATGTACCACATAGCCGGTCAATGCCGTGTTTGCCTGGAACATCCTGCCAGGGCCGTGATCATGGCCGGTCGCGCATCGCAGGCAACTTGACCTTGATGGAATCGAGCTCTCCGGCAGTCTTGATGGCGCAGTTCCAGGCCGTTCCTGCCAGGGTAGTCCCACACCTCTGTTGTGAGACTACCCTCCCGATGCGCCAGCAGCCGGACGATTTGGGACAGCCAGAGCACAGCACCGTGATCTGGCAGGTGGCTTCAAGGGTCTGGGGTATACCGTGGGTAAAGGGCAATTCCGATCGGCTACCTGAGTGGAACATGGGAATAGGCAGGGCTGTACCATGGGCTTCCCGAATTTGCGATTGTCCTGGTTTCGGCGATCGCGCCCTGCGTGAGACGCACCCTGTACTATAATGCGATGATTGCTGGCATGTTGCTGCCGGCCCCTTTCTGTCTTCCCGCCATGGCCCAACTGCCCCACCTGCCTGTGGGCATAGAAAACTACAAGAAACTGCGCCAGGAAGCGCCACAGGGCTATGTGGACAAGACGGAGCGGATCGCGGCCCTGGTAGACCGAAACCACCCAGGTTTCGTCAGCGACCACATATTTCTGGCACGACCCCGCCGCTTCGGCAAGACCCTGCTGGTGTCCCTGCTGGAGACTCTGTTCCAGGGCGACCGGGCAGCGTTCACCGGTACATGGCTGTATGACAACTGGAATTGGGACACTCCCCCGCATCCCGTACTGCGTCTGAACATGGGACGCTTCCGGGATGTGCACAGTGCGGCCGCCTTCAGGACACGGTTGCAGCGCTATCTGGCCTCACTGGATACGGGATTGCCGCTGGCACAACTGTCATCTCCCATTGATCTGGAACCACAGGAACAGTGGCAGAGCATGATCCAGTCACGGGCGGCCGACGGTCCTGTGGTAGTTCTGATCGACGAGTATGACACCCCCGTCACGGCCAATCTGGATGCCGTACAGGAGGACGTGCTGCAGGACATACTGCGCCTGTTGCGGGGATTCTATGGGGTAATCAAGGATGAGAGTGCAGAGGGTCATATCCACCGAGCGTTTGTGACCGGCATTTCCCGGTTTGCACGTACCGGTCTGTTCTCCGGTGCCAATCAATTCACAGACGTGTCTTCTGACTCCCGCTTTGCCGATATCCTGGGATTCACCGACGCGGAACTGGGCAGCGGCAGTCCCCTGGCCGCCTACCTGGAACCCGCCGCCCACAACATGCATTACACCGTTGACCAAATGCACAAAGCCCTGGCCGATCACTACAACGGGTATCGCTTTGCCCATGGCGGCGAGGCCGTGTACAACCCGTGGTCCCTGCTGCAATGCCTGGACAGTCTGCAGAGTCCGGTGTTTGCCGCCCAGTGCCGCGAAGCGGGCTTGCCCAATCGCTGGGCGGAATCCGGCACACCCCGCTTTCTGTTTGCCCTGTTGGCCCGGGCGAACACCACCCTGGACGATGTACGGCAATCGGCTACACCCACGGAAGCCGAAACGGTCATATACAATGTCCACCATCCCGATCCGGTTGGGCTTTTCTACCAGACCGGTTACCTGACCCGCAAACCCGGAAACCGGGGACAGGATGAACTGGATTTCCCCAACCGGGAAGTGGAACACACGTTCCGCCACAGCCTGACGCAATGGCAACAGACCGCGATTGGGGTCTACCATCCCCGGCAGGAATCACGTTGGACCACGCATTGGGTCCAGGCTCTGGATACCCCTGATCCAATGCATTTGGCACGCCATTGTACCCGGTGGTTGCGTTCCATTCCCTCCCTGTTCCATTCCCCGGCTCCCCGCGCAAAAACCCTGCAGGATTATGAGACGCTATACCGTACCCTGTTTTATGGCGTGCTACAGGTGTTGCCGGGCCTGTCGATCGGAGAAGTGCCCGCAGGGCAGGGCCGCATGGATCTTTGCCTGCTGTGCCCCATCCCATGTGGTCAACCTGGAACTCAAGGTCAACCAGACCGCCGAAACCGCCTTGCGCCAGATTCTGATCCGCCAATATCCCCTGACCATGGCGCATGGGGACAGTCCAGTCTACGCTTTGGGCCTCAACGTGGACACCCGGCTGCTACGTGTGTCCTGTGCCCTGTGGTACCTGGGAGCATACGACCCGGCATCCGGAACATGGGAACATGAACCGTTCGCGATTGCCATGGAGGACCTGCCTGATCTGGATGAGGCAACGCGGAAGGATCTGGTTCTGCGTCCGGGTCTCAGGACAGATGCCTCCCCGGCAAGCGGCAAGAACACCTGTACGGGACAGGCATGATGTCCAGGCACCGGACGCACCCCACCCGCCTCAGCCTGCGGGCAAACACTGCCGCAGCCATACCCTGTGGCCATATCAAGAATTCTGAATCCGCATCTCGCCCATTCTTGCCTGTCGCCCCCATACCGGTAGGCACTACGCGCTATCCCTGCCTGGCTGCCAACAGCGCCAGGGAGATCGCTTGCACATGATCCGTGGTGGGAGCAAAGAATACCTGCTGATCCGTCACAATCGGACCTTCCCCGGCAAACGCCTGCAACCGGGCTGCGTCCAGCGCAAAATAGTCCTGCACCCGTGATGCCCCTTCCAGGTCCGCGTGCGCGGTAGGATGCTGGACCAGGCGCTCCAGCACCTGGTCCAGTTCCGGCTGGCCAAACGGGCGGGGCGTTGCCATCAACAGGGAGTGGCTGCCTCCGGTATACCAGAGGGATGCATGCGGGAAGGTGTGCTGAAAGGTGCGCAGAATCTTCCGGTAGTCGCCGGGCGTCATGCTGTGAAACGCCAGCCATTGGAAAAAGACGCCGGTGGGCGTCAGGCGCTCGGCTACCTGTCCATAGAATTCGTCTGTGAACAGCGCCCAGCTGCTGGTATTGGCCGGGTGGGTCGCATCGGTCGTGATGATGTCGTAGCGGTAGGGAGTCTGGAGCAGGAAATTGCGCCCGTCCTCCACATGCAGGGTCAGACGCGGACTGCGCAGCACATTGTAATTCTCTTCCCAGTAGTGGGCGGCGGCCTCCAGCATTTCGCGGGACAGATCCACAGCCTCAATGAAGGGCACGCCATGGGTTTCCAGGGATCCGGTGGCAATCCCGTTGCCGAAACTCAGCATCAGGGCCCGTTCGGCCTGGGGATGTACCAGGGGAGGCAGATGGCCCAGTGTGCGGAATGCGCGCATGCTGACGGCATCGGTGGGCACTTCGATCCGGCCGTCAACAAAGGAAACCTTGTAATTCTGATCCGGTACATGAAAGACGGCCACCGTGGTTTCCACCCCCTCTTCGTAGTAGATCAGGTGCTCTCCGGGATCCTGGCGAAAGCCCAGATACACCGGTGGCGGCCGGAACAGGATCGCCAGGCCCAGGCACAGCACCACACCACCCGGCAAACGGCTGTCGGGCCATGTCAGGGCCGACACGCGCAGCGGCCAGGCCAGCAAACCCAGGATCAGGCTGCCGCCGGCCAGCAGCAGGAGTGTGCCCTGCAGTCCCAGCCAGGGTACGAACAGAAAGGTGGTGACCAGAATCCCCAGGATCGCCCCCGCGGTATTGGCGGCGCTGGTCTGTCCTGACCTGGCGCCCAGGCGCGCCGTCTCCCGGGTTACCAGATTGACAATCACGGGAAACAGATAGCGTGAGCCGAAAGTCGGAATGGCGGGTGCGGCCCGCGGTACCGCCTTCCATCAACCAGTTGACCTGCTGGTGGGGATTGGGTGACTCCACATAGGTGCAACCGCCCAGGGCAGCTCCCATGCCCCACAGCAAGCCCACCAGAAGCAGAAATCTGGCCCCGGGCCCGGGCAGGCATGTCTTGGCAAGGTACGTCATGAGGAAGATACGGACTGACAGGCAAAGAGCCGGGCCTGGTAGCTGCCCAACGCCGGTCGGGACCGGGTGGCATTCCCGGTCATTGCGGATCGCGAGGGCATACGGAACGGCCGTTGCATTGTAGATCAGGAGGCCGCCGATAGACCTGATCCTCTGCCCCCAAAGCGAAAATGGCATGTTGCGGACGGCGGGATGGGGTACGGGCATCCGCTCCGAATTCCGCAAAATGCCGACCCGGCCCGGGTGTTGGGAACTGGGTTCCTGTATAATCTCCGTATATGATGACAATCCACTTCCGGATATCGCAGCGCTCATGCACCTGTCTCTGTAAAGAGGGGAACCCGGTTCTGGCATCCTGGCGGCTTACCTTTCCCTCCTCCCCAGTCCCTCCACCTGGTCCCGCGCGTTGGCCCCTGCCGGGTCGCGGCGGGTCAGCTGTCCCTTACCGGTCCATGGGTACCTGATGCCATGGCTGGATGTACCCATGCCCGCCTTCGCTGATACGCCTTCCATCCCCGGCAATTGACTTTCATGACGTCCATCAACTCCCAGCCCGCCCCCGCTCCCGAGTCTTTCCCTGCCCGATCCCATCTGACCGTTGTCGATAATCTTGAGCAGCTCCTCGCCGTTTTGCCTTCCCGGCTGCAGGAGGACCTGTCCCACCAGGCCAGTGCGTCGGCATTGCTGGAAGTAGTCATGGATCTGGGGCGTGTCCCTGAAGTGCGTTACATGCATGGCGACGATCTGTTGGGGGCCGCGGAAGTGACACAGGAGGATCTGAATCACACGGTGTCCCAGATCGGGACCTTCGGCCGGGACAACCGCGCCGGCATTGAACGCACCCTGCACCGCATTTCCGCCATTCGCAACCGCAACGGGACCATCATTGGCCTGACATGCCGCGTGGGCCGGGCCATATCCGGGGCCATGGAGATCATCAAGGACATGATCATGAGTGGCCGCAATATCCTGCTGCTCGGACGCCCCGGGGTGGGCAAGACTACGCTCCTGCGGGAAGCCGCCCGGGTGCTGGCCCAGGACCGCCGCGTGGTCATCGTGGACACCAGCAACGAAATTGCCGGCGATGGCGACATTCCCCATCCGGCCATCGGCCGGGCGCGGCGCATGCAGGTGCCCACGCCGGATCTGCAGCACGCCGTGATGATCGAGGCCGTGGAAAACCACATGCCGGAAGTCATTATCATTGACGAGATCGGACGGGAACTGGAAGCCCTGGCCGCCCGCACCATTGCCGAACGGGGCGTGCAGCTCATTGGCACGGCCCATGGGAATACGCTGGAAAACCTGATCATGAATCCCACGCTTGCGGATTTGGTGGGCGGGCTGGAATCCGTGACTCTCTCCGATGAGGAAGCGCGGCGTCGCGGCACCCGGAAAACGGTGCTGGAACGTCGCGCGCCACCCACCTTCGACGTCCTGATTGAAATCCAGACCCGGCAAACCATGGTCATCCACCAGGAAGTGGCCAGTGCCGTGGATCACCTGTTGCGGGGCTGGACCCTGAAGCCGGAACTGCGCACGATAGGCCAGGATGGCAGTATCGAGGTGGAAAACGAGGTGGAGCGCACGCCTTCCGAACAGTTCTATCGTACCGCGGGCATCCGGATGCCCGCGGGTACCGAAGTCCAGATTGATGAGGACGCCTTTCATGAACAGGCCCGTTTGCAGGCCCGCCAGGGCCCGCGCAGTCAGGGCAACGGCCGCACCCCGCTCTGCATCTATACGTTCGGGATCGGCCAGAGCAAGCTGAAGGCTTCGGCCAAGAGCCTGAACGTCCCCATTGCCTTCGTTTCCAACCTGCACGAGGCCGACGTGGTCGTCACGCTCAAGAACTACTACCGCAAACAGGCCCAGGCCCTGCATTTTGCCGAACGGCAGAACATTCCGGTCTACGTATTGCGCAACAACACCACGGCCCAGATGGAACGCATGCTGGTGGATCTGGTGCCTCTGGACAACCTGCCCACGGATCCCTACGAGGCCGCCATCCGGGAAGTCAAGGCCGCCATCCAGAAAATTGACAGGGGCACCGCATCGGTGGAACTGGCGCCCCAGCCTTCCACCGTGCGCAGCCAGCAACATCAGTTGGCCCGGGCGGCGCACCTCATCAGCCACAGCCATGGGCGGGAACCCTATCGGCGCGTGAAAATTTCCCGTCAGGCCTAGCCATGCCCCATTTCATTACCTTTGAGGGTCCAGAAGGCAGTGGCAAAACCACGCAGATGGCCCTGTTGCAGGAAGCCCTGATCCAGGAAGGGCGGGATGTCGTGGCGTTGCGGGAACCGGGCGGCACGGTGGCCGGCGAAGCCATACGCCAACTGCTGCTTGACCGGTCGGATCTGGATCTGCATGCGCGGGCGGAAACCCTGCTGTTCAATGCCGCCCGGGCGCAACTGGTGGCACAGGTGATCGGTCCTGCCTTGGCCCAGGGCCAGATGGTGCTGTGTGACCGCTTCGCCGACAGTACCCTGGCCTATCAGGGATTTGGCCTGGGCCAGCCCCTGACCGCGCTGGTCCCCCTGATTGCCTATGCCACGGCCGGCTTGACGCCCTCCCTGCGCATCTACCTGAATCTGCCGCCGGCTACCGGTCTGCAGCGGGTACAGCAAGGCCAGGCGGCATCCCATCTCCGGGAATGGAATCGCCTGGATGCCAAGGATCTGGCCTACCACAAGGCCGTGTATGCCGGCTATCAGGAACTGATGAACCGGGACCCCGCCGGCTGGCACGAAGTGGATGCCCGGCAGCCCCCCGCAATCATTCATGATGAAATTCTGGAGACAGTCCACGCACTGCTCCACCAGGAAGGACAGGTGCCGGCATGAAGATGGTTATGGCCGTGGTCCGGTATCAGGACAGCAGTGCCCTGCTGGATCGCCTGGCCCAGAAAGGATTTGCCGCCACCCTCGTCAATTCCCGGGGCGGATATACCCACGAAGGGAATGCCACGATCTTCTGCGGCATTGAGGACGAATGGGTAGAGGAGGTCCTCGGCCTGATCCGGGAGACTTGCCGCACCCGCACCCAGTACGTCACGCCCCTGCCTCCGGTCATGGAACTGGGGGAACTGCACCTGCCCGATCCGGTGGAGAAGCACTTGGGCGGCGCCACCGTTTTCGTGATGCCGGTTGAGGTTTTTGAACAGATCTGAGGCAGAACTGCGTGGTGTGGACTTCGCTTTTTCCCTGTAGGCCCGGACACATGCTCCCTGGTGAAGCCCATAGGGTCCGCAGGCCGCACGCTTCCGTATTTTGTACAAACACAGGCCAAACCGCGTATTCTTATGCTATAGCCGGATCCTGCAAGGGCCTGTCGGTTTTATGGCATTCCCATTATTCCGTTCACGCACAGCCGTGCCCCGTCGGCCCGGTGTGTTCCCATCCCCGGGCCAAACCACAAGAGCAGCGGATGCATCGCCGCATCGCCGTAAGTCCCCGCCGTTGCGTACCTGGGGCGCAACCCCTGCAACACCTGCCGTGCCCGCCGGCATGCCACGGGTAGACAGCGCAAGGGGGGACCAGATTCCGGCACCGTGTGCCCGTTTGGGCCCAGACATGCATAATCCTGCAATGCCCCCTCACAAATTGGTTTTCCCCAAAACGTGCATCTACAATTTGGCTGATGTCTGACGCAATCGCCACGGAACCCCGACCCTTGCAAGACTTGGATACCACCCAGATATACGAATGTGTAGCCAACCCGCGACCGGTGTTGCTGGTACTGTCCGGACCCAGCGGTGTCGGCAAGGACACCACCCTGTCCGCCATGAAAGCCAAGATTCCCTACATCCACTTCGTGGTTACCGCCACGACGCGTCCCATCCGGGAAGGGGAAACCGATGGCGTTGACTACCATTTTGTGAGCAAGTCACGCTTTGCCGACATGATCGAGCAGGACGAACTCCTGGAATACGCGATTGTGTACGGGGATTACAAGGGCATTCCCAAGGCCCAGGTCCAGGAAGCCCTGGCCAGCGGCAAGGATGTGGTACTCCGCATCGATGTCCAGGGGGCCGAAACCATCCGCAAGTTGATCCCGGAAGCCATCACCATTTTCCTGACCGCACCCACGGAGGAGGAGCTGGTCCGGCGCCTGCGGGAACGCAAGACCGACCCCCCAGGCCAGCTCAAGTTACGCATTGCCATGGCCCGCCAGGAAATGAAACGCATTGATGAGTTCCAGTATGTCGTCATCAACCGCGACAATGAACTCGACGAGACGGTAGATCAGGTACACAGCATCATCAAGGCGGAGAAACGCCGCTACAACTGGTCTATGGTATCGGTATAAGACTATTCTGCCCTGCCGCAGCGCCGCCCTGTCCCCAAGGGATACACCTGCGCTTTCCTGTCCCATTTTGATCTGGCCCCGAGGCGCTGCATGCCCTTGAATATCCCGTCCTGTCTCCGTCCTGACTCCCGTGTGCAGGTAGCAGACCCGGGTCGTACCGTCGACCTGGCATGCGTCCCCGCCACCGCGAGTTCCATGGCAGTCCCCTGTCGGTCACGGCACCGCCCATCCCTGCCGCTTCGCCCGGCCCGTCATGCCCCCGTAGTCTGGCTGGCGGCCGCCATGCTTCTCCTGTTTCCCGCCTGGGCCACAGCCTGGGCCCAGCAGGAAACCTTCCCGCTCGTGCCGGAAGTCGTGCTGGGAGAGATTCGGGCCCTGGATCTGCTGGCAGCGGAAGAAGCCCATTTCACCTTTGCCGTCACGGAGGTGGGACGATACCGCCTGACTCCGGGCATTCTTCCCCCTTCCCGGGACGTACACGTCACGGTCACGACATCCGATGGCACCCGTCTCTTCGCCAATCCCATGACCACCGTGGATCTGACCCTGCTCCCCGGTGCCTACAATCTCATGTTCCAGGCGCAGGACGATGCCACGTTCGATTTCACCATGGTGCGCCATTTCGGCAGCTATTCCGTCAATCCGGCCTCGGTCCGGGTGATCAACCCGGGACACCACCTGGCACCGCGGCAGACCGAGCAGTCCCAGCTGTATGCCCGGATTCAGGTACCCCGCCAGGTCGAGGCCCAGGAATGGTTCATCGTCCTGGAGCATGACAGCGACACGCCCCTGTCTCTCACCCTGACCGGCCCGGATCTGGTGCTGGAACAGCAGGTGCAGGGCACCCACAGACTCAATTTCTGGTCCGCCGGCAACGAGTATCTGCTCCATCTGGATCTGGGTGCCACCGCCAATGCTGTTTCGCCTGCCCTCACCTTCATGCACCCGGGAGAACAGGAACTGATCCCGATCTATCTCAACTCCACGGTGGAGGGTGCCATGTCCCTCAATCGCAATTCCATGCACTACCGCCTGACCATTGACGATGGGTTTGTGACAGCATGGAACCTGACATCCGATTACAGCGGTGACCTGGATCTGTCCATACACCCGCTGGACCAGCCGCACAAGACAGTCACACGCAGTGCCTCCCCGCTACCCACCGAATCCATTTCCGATCTGCTGCTGGTGCCCGACACCTATCTCATCACCGTGGCCCGCATCTCCGGTGAGGGCGACGCCCTGTTTGCCCTGGATCTGAACGTAGTGCCTGTCAGCACCTATACGCACACGCCGGGTGAACCCACCGTGGCGGCCCAGGGCGAGGACAATCTGCTGGACCTGCATGGTTTCCGGGTGGAAGCACCGGGCCAGAAGGTCTCGCTCGTGCTCCGGGAACCCGCCACCACCGTGGAACAGGTGTTTGTCTTCGGCCGGCAGATGGCAACCTGGGATTTGCTGGTCCCGAACCGGATCGATTTCGTCGCGCCCGAGGCGGGCCCCTATTTTGTAGGCATCAGGACTCTCTATGGCTATGGCCGTTATTCGCTGCAAATCACCACGGACACCATCCTGCCGCAACTGCCCGTCACCGGGGTCGTGGCAGGGCGGATCGACCCCGGCCAGCAGCAGCAGTATCGGTATGCGATTCCGGCCGAGGCCGGCCTGATTTCCTTTGTTCTCGTATCGCTGGGTGCGGCGGATCTGGATTTGGAGACGAATCGGTACGATCCGGATGATCATCGGCTCGCCTACAAGACCAGTTCGATCGACAACACCGTTGAAACCGTGGCATGGTATGATCCAGGAACGGGGTACATCATGGTCACGGTACTGAGTTTTGGGCCACAGGCCACCGAATACCTGCTGGTCGTTCGTACCCAGGCGCTGGAGCCATGATCTCGCAGCAGGGTTCCGTTACGGCAGGCTGCCGAGGCCACGGCGCCTGCTTCACGTGATCCCGGGCTGGCGCCGCCTCCATGGCGTACGCAGCCAAGCAGACAGGGAATGATCATGCACGATGCACAGGCCCACACTACCGGTCCATGTCTGGCCTATGTGGATACGGTCATAGACAGCCACAAGGCCAGTGAGGCGCTCCGCATCCTGCAGAGCAATCTGCAGATGTGGCATCGCAGTGGCGTCACACCGCTCTGGCTGAATTCATTCCGCAGCCATACCGGTGCCCGGCTGGTGTGTCTCGTGCAGGATTTCTCCAAATTCAACAACCTGATTCTGGACGAAATCCGCTGTGTGGAAGGCGTGCGCGAAACCCGTACCACTTTCAGTTTTGACGGTATCGCCAATGTCGATCTCCTGCTGGATCTGGAAATGGAGATCCTGCCGCATACCGACATCGCTTCCTGCCATTTGAATATACGTGTAGCGCCGGGGGTGGATCGGCAGGTCCTGGAAGCCGTCGCGCGCTTGCCCCAGAACGGCGCCGTGCAGGTGATGTGGGCTCTCACGACCTATTCCAGTTTTGGGGGCGACATCTCCCTGCTTCTGCTGGGACCGGGCAATGGGGCCATAGCCGATTACATCCGCGATTACATCCGGAGTATTGAGGGTGTGATCGATACCGCGGCCGACGATATCATTGAGTGGATCTGGATGGCCGAACCCGCCGCCATCATCACGCTCTGCGAGATGTTCTTCCAGGATGAGGATGAGGAAGAGATCCTGGACCGTTGGGACGATTCCCTGTACCCGGACGAGGAATCCTGGTACCCCGATTCCGGAACCTGACGCCCGCGGCCGTTCAGTGGCAGGCGGGCCACTGTTGGGCCACAAAGTCATGCACCTCGGCCCGAAAACGGCCCCAGTACCGCCAGTAGGAATCCTCCAGTGCCCGCAAGGCCTGCGCTACCTCGGCCAGGCGTCCGGGCGGCTGCCAGCGCCAGGCGGCGATCTGCTCGGTTTCGTCCTGGGGTGCCAGCTGGGCGTCCCGGGGTGCCTGAATCACAAAGACAAACGAGCAGAAGGGTATGGGACAGTTGTGCCGGGGATGCCGGAACTGGTAGGTGACCAACCCCAGAAACGTCTCAATCCGGGCTTCGGTGGCCGCGCAGAGCGCATCCGGCCCCTTCACCGTGATGCCCGTCTCCTCCTGTACTTCCCGGCAGAGGGCCAGCACCGGGTCTTCACCGGCCAGCATGCCGCCGGTAGGCAGCCGGAAGCCCCCTGGGGGATAGTACTGCTTGGTATGCAGCAACAGGCCCTGGCGCGGTTCGCCCCGAAACAGGACATAGCAGATTTCCCCCATGCGACCATCCTGCATCAACGTCTGGCGGTGCCCGGTCAGGAAAGGATCCGCCACCTCAAGGACCACATCCTGGCGCGTGGCATCGGGCCAGCGTGACAGGAGAGGAGCCAACAGGGCCTGATACGGATCGGGAGCCGGAGCACACATATCCGGACCGCGGAGGTCGGTCAACGGGCAATCCGGAGTTGCGGGTCCATCGCGTCCCGCAAGCCGTCGCCCAGCAGATAGAGGGAAAGCACGGTAAGGAAAATCAGGATGCCCGGGGGAAAGATCAGATGCCAGGCCACAAAGGATCCCGTCACCTCATCCTGCAGAAACAGGAAGTTCTGGGAATTCGCCAGCATGTTGCCCCAGGTGGCATGCGGGGGCTGGACCCCGAAGCCCAGGAAACTCAGCACGGACTCGGCCAGCACCAGGGAGCCGATATCGACCGTGATCAGCACAATGATGAGCGGAATCGTATTGGGCATGATATGAAACCACATGACCCGGAGAGGCGTTGCCCCCAGGGCCCGGGCCGCCAGCGTATAATCCAGCGCCTTGATCTGCAATACCTGCCCGCGCATGAAACGGGCCGATCCGATCCAGCCGAAAAACCCCAGGAACAGCGTAAGCAAAATCGCGTTGGGCTTGTAGATGGAGGTAATCAGGATCAGCACGAACAGGGTAGGCAAGGCACTGAAGGTCGTAATCACCCACAATATGAAATCGTCGATCCGCCCCCCAAAGAAACCCGCCGCCATGCCCAAGGCCCCACCCAGGACAAAGGAGATGGTGGCGGCACAGATGGCAATCAGCATGCTGACCCGTGCACCGTACAGGAGCCGGACGAACTGATCCCGGCCCAGACTGTCCGTTCCCAGCCAGTGCGTCACACCCCCCGAGATTTCGAGCAACTGGGTGACCATCGTGTCGTCCCGGCCCAGCAGAGCCTGCAGCCGATGCAGGATATAGGGCGGCTGCAGAGTAGCATCCAGATTGGTGTTGTTGGGATCCACGCCCACCAGCTGGGCACTCAACGGGTCCGCCAGCAGGGCGGCCAGCGCGATCAGCAGGAGGAACACGCATGCCGTTATGGACAACCGATCCTGGCGCAGACGCTCCAGCGCCAGTTGCAGGAAGGAGCGGGGCTTGCGTACGCTGGCCTCCAGCGGAGACGACTCGGCCGCCAAAGTTTCCAGAAGAACGGGCAACATCGTAGGAAACGGGGGATTTATTTACTGCAAACGGATACGGGGATCGAAGATGCCGTAAAGAATATCGGACAGGAGAAAGCCGATGATGGTCAACAGCGCAAAGAACATGACCGCCCCCATAATCATGGGATAATCCCGCTGCAGGGCCGAAAACCAGGTCAGGCGTCCCATGCCGGGCCAGGCAAAGATGGTTTCCGTCACCAGTGCCCCATTGATGACGCCCACGATAGAGGGCCCCAATACCGTGGCCAGGGGCAGGAGGGCGTTACGCAGGATGTGCCGGGTCCACAGGGTGAAGGCGTGAACCCCCTTGGCCCGGGCCGTACGCAAGTAATCCTGACCATCGACCTCCAGTACCTGTGTGCGCACCAGCTTGGTCAGAAAGGCAATGCCACCCAGGGAAAGGACAAACGCGGGCATCAGGATGTGGTGCATACGATCCACCAAATCGAATTGCATGTTCAGGGAGATGGTCATGCGGCCCCCCACAGGGAACCACCCCAGGATCACGCTGAGTACGAAAATGCAGATGATAGCCAGCCAAAAGATGGGAATCGCCTGTCCCATCACCGAAATCAGGCGAATGACCTGATCCCAGATCGATCCCCGGAACAGGGCACTCAAAAGGCCCAGGGGCACACCTATGGCAAACGTGAGGATCAGCGCGACCACCCCCAGCTCGAACGTGGCCGGCATCCGCTCGCGCATCTGCGCCCATACGGGTTGCTGGGTCGCCAGACTGTGCCCCAAATCCCAGCGCAACAAGCCGCCTCCGGAATCGCACAGCGTGTGGCGCAGCAGGTCCATATAGCGGCAGGATCGCGTGACTTCCGCCAACGGTTCGCGGGCATCGCCAGACCGAATGGTCAGTCCCGTCAGCCAGCGGACATACTGGACCCAAATGGGTTGATCCAGCCCCAGCTGCTGGCGGTAGACTTCCCGGGCTTCCTCCGTAATGTCCGGATTGAAAGTGGACATGGTGACGAAATCACCCGGTGCCACCTTGATCAGGATGAAGGCCATCAGGCTGATGCCAAACAGGGTCGGAATGGACTGCAGCAAACGGCGGATAATATATTGGGTCACGGTGCGGGCACAGGACAGGGAATCAGAACCGCCCCGCACATCCCTGATGTGGATGTGCGGGGCGTGTACATGCGGTCAAGGCCAGCCTACTCTTTCAGGCTCCAGCGCTCAATGTTCCAGGCAAAGAGCCAGGTACCTGGATCAATGCCGTCCCAGCGATCCGAATAGCCGACATTGCCAATACTGCCGGTAACGAACAGATACGGAATATCATCATGAATGATCTGCTGGATTTCGTGGTAGATGGGAGCCCGGTCCTCGGCGGCACAGCCGGGAACGGCCAGCCCCTGGTCCAGCAGCTCGTCAATACGGGCATTCTGGTAGCTGACGAAATTGAAACCGCTGCCGGGTGTATCGTAGCGGGAGTGCCAGAACACATCGTCGTTGGGATCGGTACCCAGTCCTGTCCAGCCTATGATGACCATTTCATAGGTCTGGCCCAGCAGTTCGCCCACCAGCGTGCCGAATTCAATCGCTTCAAACGTGATATCGAACCCGATCCCGTTCAGCTGATCCTGCACCAGCACACCCAGTTCTTCCCGGGACGAGTTGCCGGCATTGGTCTTGAGATTGAGACTCAGTAGCGTGCCCTCTTCGGCCGTGGCACAGCCATTGCATTCGCGCACCCCGTCGCCATCGCTGTCCGTCCATCCTGCTTCCTCCAGGATGGAGGCGGACAGTTCGGTATCATAGGCGTAGGGTTCAATACTCGGATCGTGCGCCCAGCCCACCGCGGGCAGGACATTGCTGGCAATCTGGTATCCCTGGCCCAGATACACCTTGTTGATGATGGACTCGTAATCCAGGCTGTGGGCCATGGCCAGCCGTACCTGGCGATCACTGAGGATGGGATGGGGATCCTGTGCCATCAGATTGCCCTCTTCATCCTGCCCGGGCAGCGGATTTTCCGGATTGGCCAGATTCAGGCCGATATAGGAATAGCCGTCATCCTTGAACTTGAAGATGTTGAGGTCCGGGTTCAGTCCGACCCGGGTCAACTGGGTGGGTTCCAGGCCAATGACGTCCACTTCGCCGGTCTCGAGGGCCGCCAGGCGCGTACCCGCCGAGGGAATGACCCGGATGATCTGGCCTTCCATGTTGGGCGCCCCTTTCCAGAAGGTGCTGTTGCTGAGCATGGAAATGTGATCGTCCCGCACCCATTCGTTGAAAACGAAGGCTTCGGCGGAGGCCTGGGGCTCGGTATTCAGATCCGAGGTCATGACATCGCTGAAATCCGCGGCATACAGATGCCTGGGCAGCCAGCCCAGGCCCAGATCCAGGAGACCGTCACATTTGAGCTGGGTGAACGTGACCTGGACGGTATGATCATCCACCACCTCAATGCTCTCGATGAATTCCACGTGCCCCTTGCGGGGAGTCTCCACGAGATCACTGGCAATGGCATCGTACGTGAACTTGAAGTCGTGGGCATCCACCGGTTCGCCGTCGCTCCACATTACGCCTTCGCGCAACTTGAAGGTCCAGACCAGGGAATTCTCCGACACCTCCCAGCTTTCGGCCATTTCCGTGGCTTCCACGGCACCGCTAAAGGGATTGGTGCCAATCAGCCCCGGGAAGTAGGGCATCATGTCAAAGCTGGCGCTGTCGGAGGCCAGGATGGGGTTCAGGATGGTGCCGTCCGCACTGCTGGCTTCGATCCAGACACCGCCTTGCCGGGGTCCGGTTTCGCCCGCTCCCGCTTCCATCATGGGCATGGGCTGGGTGCAGGCGGCTATCAGGGGCAATAGCAGAGCTACCAACGCGGTGGTCAGCCAAACTCTGCGCAACCATGAACGTTGCATAAGATTTCCTTCCTCTGTGTATGCAATTGTTGACAAAGATCGCAAGTGACGGCACTTGCCGGGACGGATTACCGCAGGGTCTGTGGGCCTACTCATTCAGGAAACAGGCAGCGTAGTGACCCCCACCCAAATCCTTGAATTCCGGTTCCTGTTCCCGGCAAATGTCCATGACATGGGGACACCGTGTACTGAAATTGCATCCTGTGGGCGGCGAGGCCGGATTGGGCACATCCCCTTCCAGAATGATGCGTTGCCGCTTGGACTCCACCACCGGATCGGGAATGGGCACCGCGGACAGCAGGGCCTCCGTATAGGGGTGTTTGGGATTGGCATAGAGTTCCGTGCGGTCTGACAGTTCCACGATCTTGCCCAGATACATGACGGCAATGCGGTTGGAAATGTGGCGCACCACACTCAGATCGTGGGCAATGAAGAGATAGGTCAGCTGCAGTTCCCGCTGCAGATCCTCCAGCAGATTGATGACCTGGGCCTGGATCGAAACATCCAGGGCGGAGATTGGTTCGTCACAGACAATAAAGGAGGGATTGACCGCCAGGGCCCGGGCCACGCCAATCCGCTGCCGCTGGCCCCCGGAAAATTCATGCGGATAGCGATTCACAAAATAGGGGTTCAGCCCTACGATTTCCAGCAGTTCCTGCACCCGTTCCTGCCGCTCGCCCCGCGTGCTGCTCAGGTTGTGCACTTCCAGCGGTTCACTGATGATGCTGCCTACGGTCATGCGCGGATTGAGCGACGCATAGGGATCCTGGAAAATCATTTGCATGCGGCGGCGCATGCGGCGGAGATCCTGGCCCGTGGACTCGGTCAGTTCCACGCCCTCAAACTGCACGCTCCCCGCAGTGGGCCGGTGCAGCTGCAGGATGGCCCGTCCCGTGGTGGATTTCCCACATCCCGATTCCCCGACCAGGCCCATGGTTTCCCCCTTGAAGAGGTCGAAGGATATGCCATCCACCGCCCGCACGGCCCCCACCTTCCGCTGGAAGATGATGCCCCGGGTGATGGGGAAATGCATTGTGAGATCCTGCACCTGCAGGAGGACCGAGTCGGTGCCGTTTGCCTGATTCATGCTGCCAAACCTGTCTCCAACCTGATTTCTGCGACATCCTTCCAGCAGGCAGCCTTGTGCCCTTCCTTCACCGTCTCCAGGGGAGGGTTCTCGTCCCAGCACTTGTCCATCACAAACTCGCAACGCGGCGCAAACGGACAATGGGCGGGCGGATCGAGCAAATCGGGGGGCAACCCCTCAATGGGGATCAGGCGTTCCCGCTGGGCTTCATCCAGACGCGGAATGGACCGCAGCAGTCCCACCGTGTAGGGATGATGGGGATCTGCATACAGCTCGGCCACCGAGGCTTCTTCCACAATGAAGCCGGCATACATGACGATCACGCGTTCGGCCATGCCCGCCACCACCCCCAGATCATGCGTGATCCAGATGATCGCCATGCCCAGTTCGTTCTTGAGGCGCTCCACCAGATCGATGATCTGGGCCTGAATGGTCACGTCCAGGGCAGTCGTGGGCTCATCCGCAATGAGGAGCTGGGGGTTGCAGCTGAGACCCATGGCAATCATGACCCGCTGCCGCATGCCGCCCGAAAACTGGTGCGGATAGTCATCCAGCCGATCGGCCGCCGCCGGAATGCCCACCAGTTCCAGCAATTCCACGGCCCGCGTCCGGCTCTGGGTGCGGTTCATGGACAGATGCAGTTCCAGGGATTCCGTAATCTGGCGGCCAATGGTCAGGACCGGATTGAGCGAGGTCATGGGATCCTGGAAGATCATGGCAATGCGATTGCCCCGGATGTGGCGCAGATCCTCTTCCGCCAGGTCCATCAGGTTCTGGCCGTCGAAATCCACTGTGCCGCGCACAATTTTGCCGGGGGGCTGGGGAATCAGGCGGATGAGGGACATCACACCTACGCTCTTGCCAGAGCCGGATTCACCGACAATGGCCACCGTTTCCCCTTCGGCCACCGTGTAGGAAATACCATTGACCGCATTGACGATGCCGTCCTGGGTAAAGAATTTG
This sequence comes from Caldilineaceae bacterium, assembly GCA_963664185.2. Classification (GTDB taxonomy): domain Bacteria; phylum Chloroflexota; class Anaerolineae; order Caldilineales; family Caldilineaceae; genus Bin34. The sequence goes on from CAXXOQ010000252.1 coordinate 32,263, forward strand.
GTTTCCAGATCCTTGACGGTGAGGAGCGCTTTGGTCATATTTCGTTCTCAAGCGAGGAAATCCGGAGCCTCAGGGGCTGGGCAAAATCCGGCCACAAGGGTGTAGCAGCAGGATGAATCGCCACGTCTACAGGATACAACAATCTTTCGCCCATACTCTAATCGCCGTCAGCCCTTCGCCAATTTTCATCCTGCTCCATTCCCCGGTGCCATGCGCGGGCACTTTGCCCATACCGCGGCCAGAGCCGGATGGCCAGGGCCCACTCATTCCACACAGAATGCGGTGGGATTGCCCAGGCGCAGCTTCAGCATCTGCAACTGCTCCCGCAGGGCACGCCGACTCGTAGCGCCGGACACATCCCGGGACTCGACGCTGGCCTGCATGTCGAAGATGCCGGTGATATCCGCGTCGATCTGCGCATGCAGGGCCTGCCACGTCGGCAGAGGCAGATCCACAAGATTGCAACCAGCCTGTTCGGCCTGCCGCACGGCCTGGCCGGCCACATGATGAGCTTCCCGGAAAGGCACGCCCTTGCGCACCAGATATTCGGCCACATCGGTGGCCAGCATATGGTCGTGCAGGGCCGCGGCCATCGCCTCCCGGTTGCATTCCAGGGACAGCAGGGCACCGGCCGCGATCTGCAGGGCGGTGGACCAGGTGTCTACCGCATCGAACAGGGATTCCTTGTCTTCCTGCAAGTCCCGGTTGTAGGCCCGGGGCAATCCCTTGAGGGTCATCATCAGTCCTGTCAGGGCTCCCATGGTACGGCCTGCCTTCCCCCGGATCAGTTCAAAACTGTCCGGATTTTTCTTCTGGGGCATCAGGCTGCTGCCCGTACTGTACGCATCATCCAGCTGCATGAAGGCATAGGGCTGCGAGCTGTAGACAATGATATCTTCCGCCAGTTGGCTGAGATGCACCATGGACAGGGACGCACAGAAAAGAAACTCCGCCACAAAGTCGCGATCCGCCACCGCATCCATGCTGTTGTGGGTGATGTCATCAAAGCGCAGCAGATCGGCCAGGCGGCGCCGATCAATCGGGAAGGGATTGCCGGCCAGGGCCCCGCTCCCCAGCGGCAGTACGTTCACGCGGGACCGGATCTGAATCAGTCGGGTCAGATCCCGCTGCAGGGCCCAGGCATGACTGAGCAGCCAGTGGCTGAAGCGGGTCGGCTGCGCGACCTGCAGGTGGGTAAAGCCCGGCATCAGGAGATGGATATAGGTCTCGGCCTTGGCTATCATGACCCGAATCGTCTTGGTCAGATGCTCGCGGAGATCATCAATTTCGTCACGGAGCCAGAGGCGCAGATCGGTGACCACCTGGTCATTGCGACTGCGTCCCGTATGCAACTTGCCCGCCAGGGGTCCCACGATTTCCCCCAGTCTGCGCTCGTTGGCCGTGTGAATGTCTTCGTCACCGTCCTGGATCCGGAATGTTTGCGCTTCCCATTCCCGGGCCACTTCCGCCAGGCCCTCCTGCAGGGTCCGGGCTTCCGCCGGCGTCAGCACGGAGGCGGCCACCAGCGCTTCGGCATAGGCCTGGCTGCCACGGATATCGGCCGCCCACAGCCGCTGGTCAAAATGCAGGGAATCACTGAAAGCCGTCATCAGGGGCGCGGTACCCTTGGCAAATCGGCCACCCCACAATTTCTGTGTTGTCATCGGGATTTTATTCCTGTGTGTGCAATTCGGCCTCATAGCGTAAGACGCGGCGGGAGCGCGTGGCACCGGCAAAACATCGGCACATCCCCATCGTCCGGTACCCCACTGTCCGTACTTGCGATCGGTCTCCTGCCTGACCGGCTGACAGCCATTTCCCTATAGCATATCGCTTGGCCTGTTCCTGGGCAGGATCCTGGCTCTGCGGCGGCAGATGCATGCTAGGATTCAGAGAGTAAGCCCCAGCCTGGACCCAGTCAACCCAATCCTATGACCATGAAGCGCAAACGTCCAATCCAGGATCCCCAGGATAAACACCGTGACCGGAACCATCCCATGCGCAGCACACACCCTTCGCAGCCCCAGTGGGAAGGTGTTCTGGATCGCATGCTGGGCGAAGCCGTAAAGTCTGGCGAATGGCAGAATCTGAGGGGCAAGGGCCAAAAGCTGAAACTGGATCCCCCCGTGGGCACGCCCGCCGATTTGGTCATGGCGCACAAGATCATGGAAGACAACCATGTCCTGCCCACCTGGCTTGAGGAGCGCAAGCGCCTGTTGGCACGCATTGCAGCGTGGCGGGACCAACTGGCCGCCTGGGGGCAGGCGGCACATGGACCCGGACCTGAACCCCGCCCGGTCCCCCGTCACCAGATGCAGCAATGGCGCCAGGAACTGGAAGCACTGAATCAAGCCATTGCCGACGTGAATATCGGGATTCCCGTCTGGCGCATGGAAGTGATCAAGCTTGATTTCCACAGGGAACTGGAACGGGCCGGCATAAGACCGGTTCCCTAGCTTTTGCCGGGGAACCGGTGCGCCGCCAGGCCGGCTTCCCGACAACTTCTCGGGACCGCCCGCACACGCCGGACCTTGGGTCGGCCTCCATGTGGTGGCGATCAACCGCCCCTAGCCATGACGCCGCATGAAATTGTGCATGCGGCGGAGAGCTTCCTCAATATCCTCCATACTCGCTGCATAGCAGCAACGCACATACCCCGCGCCCCCTTCGCCAAAGGCACTCCCCGGGATCACCGCGACCTGTTCTTCCGTGAGCAGTTTTTCCGCAAACTCCGTGTCCTGCATGCCGGTATGGGCAATGGAGGGAAAGGCATAGAAGGCACCCTTCGGTTCGAAACAGGCCATGCCCAAATCGTTGAGTCCGGCCACGATAACGCGGCGGCGCGCATCATAGGCCTCGATCATCATTTGCACATGTTCCTCGGTCTCCGGCAGGGTCAAGGCGGCCAACGCGGCTTCCTGCCCCATGGTGGAGGCCGACATAATCAGATATTGATGAATGCGGCGCATGGCCCGCAGGATGTCACTGGGTCCCAGGGCAAAACCGACACGCCAGCCCGTCATGGCGTAGTCCTTGCTAAAACCGCCCAAATGGATGGTGCGATCCCGCATGCCAGGGAGACCGGCGAACATGACATGGGCGTGATCGCCATAGACCAGCCGATCATAGATTTCGTCCGAGATCACCATCAGATCCCTACGCTCGGCCAGCTCGGCTATGCGCAATAGCAGGTCCCGGTCCAGTACGGCGCCGGTCGGGTTATTGGGAAAGCTCAGCATCAGGGCCTTGGTGCGGGGTGTGATCCGCCTTTCGATATCCTCCACGGTGACCTGGAAATCATTCTCGACATGGGTAGGCAGCGCCACCGGTACCCCCCCGGCCAACTGCACGGCCGCCACAAAGCTCACGAAACAGGGCTGGGGCACAATGACCTCGTCCCCGGGATCCAGGATGGCATCAAAGGCCAGCTGGGTAGCTTCACTGACGCCTATCGTGATCAGAACTTCGGTTTCCGCATCGTAGGCGGGACAGTCATACAGTCGGCCCCAGTGGGCCAGGATGGACTCCCGCAAGGCCAGGATGCCTGAATTGTCCGTATAGGAGGTATGGCCGGCCCGCAAAGCCTGAATGCCCGCTTCCAGCACCGGGGGCGGCGTAACGAAATCCGGCTCGCCTATGCTCAGGCTGATGACATCGTCCATGGTGGCGGCGATCTCAAAGAAGCGCCGGATCGGCGATGCCGGCAAAGAGGCAGCCCGGGCACTGACGCGCGTCCGCGTCCTGGGGGGCGTGCCGTTGGCGGGATAGGATCGTGTCGGCTGGTTATCGTTCAACGGAGAATCCTTGTGGTGCTGACAGTGACGGGAAGAGAAACAAATGGCCTACCGTGGGGCATCAGAAGGCCATAGCCGGGGTGCGGGTATGCCAGGCCGTTGTGCTTTCATAGGCGTACGCGGTCTGCAGGATGGTCGCCTCACCCAAATGGGGCCCCATCAGCTGCAGGCCAATCGGCAGACCGTTTTCATCAAACCCGCAAGGCAGGGAGATGCCGCAGATTCCGGCCAGATTGGCGCTGATCGTGAAGATATCGGCCAAATACATGGCGAGCGGATCTTCCACCCGTTCCCCCATGACAAAGGCCGTGGTGGGTGTTGTCGGACTGGCGATTACATCCACTTGGGCAAAGGCCTCGGCGAAATCCTGCTTGATCAGGGTTCTGACCTGCTGGGCTTTCAGATAGTAGGCATCGTAATACCCGACACTCAGGGCATAGGTACCCAACATGATGCGCCGCTTGACCTCCGGGCCAAAGCCTTCCGCCCGGGTGGCATTGAAATTGCTCCACATCGAGTCCGTGCCGGCACTGTGACCGAAGCGGATGCCGTCATAACGTGCGAGGTTGGCCGAGGCTTCCGCGGTTACCACCATATAGTAGACCGGCAAGGCCATTTCCGTGTGCGGCAGGGAAACCGGTACGATGTCCCCTCCCAGCCGGGCCAGATGCGCAATGGCATCCCGGACATGGGTGGCCACGGCTTCCTGCATGCCGTCCACAAAATACTCTTCGGGCACGCCGATGCGCAGACCGGTCAAATCATCGTCCAAACGGTCCCGGTAGGCGGGCACGGGAGCATCCAGGCAGGTACTGTCTCGCGGGTCGGCTCCCGCCATGACTTCCAGCAACAGGGCGGCATCCTGCACATTGCGCGTCAGGGGGCCCATTTGATCCAGGCTGCTGCCAAAGGCAATCAGGCCATACCGGCTTACCCGGCCATAGGAAGGCTTCAGCCCGACCACCCCGCAGAAGGCCGCCGGTTGCCGTATGCTGCCGCCAGTGTCGGTACCCAGGGCTCCCAGAGCCAGGCCGCCGGCGACCGCCGCGGCTGATCCCCCGCTGCTGCCTCCCGGTACCCGATCCAGCGACCAGGGATTGCCCGTGGGATAGAATCCGCTGTTTTCGGTGCTGGATCCCATGGCAAACTCGTCCGTATTCGTTTTGCCCAGGATGACGGCGCCTGCCGTCATGAGATTTTCCACAGCGGTGGCAGTGAAGGGGGGCATATAGCCTTTGAGAATGCGACTGCCGCAGGTGGTTTCCACCCCCTTGGTGGACAGTACATCTTTCAGCGCCAGCGGGATCCCCAACAGAGGCAGGTCCGCGGAACTCTTGCCCTGCGCACGTGCCCGATCCGCCGACTGCGCTGCCTCCAGCGCCTGTTCCGCCGTAACGTGCAGGTAAGCCCGTATGTGGGGGTCCTGCCGTTCAATGCGGTCCAGCAGGCCTTGGGTCAACGCCACCGCGGTCACGTCGCCCGCATCCAGGACTTGCCGGGCCTGGTCAATAGTGAGCATTTCCTGATCGACACCGGACATGACGCTACGTTCCCTAGGTGCCAAAGAAGGCCTTTACCCGAAAAAAAGCCATCCTGGCGATCCGGCGCATTGGCCAAAGCCTCTTCCGGTTCCAGGCCGACCTGGCGTTCATCTTCCCGGATTACGTTCGTGAGCGGTATGACATAGGGCGTAGGCGGCACATTGGAGGTATCCACCTGCTGCAGTCGATCCGCGTACGCCAGGATCTGTCCCAGTTGCGTGGCAAACAGTTCTTCCTCGGCCGCCGTCAGGTCCAGACGGGCCAGCGCGGCGACCGCACGTACGGTTTCCCGTTCCAGCTTGTTGGCAGTTGTTTCCGTCATGGGCACTTCCCCAAAGAAAAAGCACTGTGAGTAGAACCCCACAGTGCTTCACCAGTGTGTCGATCACCGTGGCCTTCTCCTGTCCACGGTGCCGGGTTTGCAATGTTTGTTACCCGCCCCTGGACAGCTTGCTAGCTGCTGCAGATGCGGCAGGCTGGATTGGGAGATCAGGAAGAATAAACAAACAGTCCATAGAGGCATTATAGCGATGCACAGGGCCGGATGCAAAGATCACGGGTCGGTTTCGCCCGCCGCGGCCCAATCCGCGGTAACCCCCGGCCCTGTGTCCTTGCGCGCGGATAGCGACATTCCAGGTGGCAACGATTGTCCTTGCGCACGCGAAATCAAGGCGCATACGCCTGCGGGGAAGTGGCACTGCTTCCTTGCACCTCTGGCCTGACGCCGGATGACCTATGGCCGTGCAGGGCATATCGGGTTTCCGACAGGCACCGGACACCGCAGCGCATGTCTTGTGCACAGAGCAATAGGGTATGCCTCCAGCCGAGGGGATGGTGCCAACGCAGACCAGGAAAGCGGCTGATGACCGTATCGTTCGCATGTACGTCTGCCTGATACTCCATCGCCACGGCAGCCATATACATGTCTGTCACCAGGTTTGCCCCCACACCCGCGGCAGAGAGATTGTGCTGCAAGTGGCGCAGATGGTTGGTTCCGGGGCTGACGGGCACAACGTGGGGAAACCGAAACCAGACCCGCACGCAATCCACCGCTTCTTCCGGGCGGGCAGGATGGTGCAAACTCCCGGCATTTTGCCCCGGCATTGACTTTATGTTTTAGTCTTACACTGATCCTGTCCGCCTTGCACCCACCGAGTCACCTGTATGAACCCGCATCGGCACACCAACCGCCTGATCCACGAAACCTCTCCCTATCTGCGTCAACACGCCCATAATCCGGTGGACTGGTATCCCTGGGGCGAGGAAGCCCTGGTCCGGGCCACCCAGGAGGACAAACCCATCTTCCTCAGTATCGGTTACAGCGCCTGCCACTGGTGTCATGTGATGGAACGGGAAAGTTTTGAGGATGAAGCCACCGCGACCTACATGAATGCGCGCTTTGTCAACATCAAGGTGGATCGGGAAGAACGCCCGGATCTGGATTCCATCTACATGGAAGCGGTGCAGGTCATGACCCGTCATGGGGGCTGGCCGATGAGTGTGTTCCTGATGCCGGATGGCACCCCGTTCCACGGTGGCACCTATTTCCCGCCCACCGCCCGGCAGGGCATGCCCAGTTTCCGCCAAGTGCTGGAAGCGGTGGTGGATGCCTATACCCAGCGCAAGTCCGATCTGCAGGCGCATGGCCTCAAGATGGTTTCCTTCATGGACAACCTGGCGCAAGGCAGGGGCGGCGGGGAATTGGATGGCCAGGATACGCTGGCCCGGGCTACGACCCAATTGCGGCAGCATTTTGATGCCAATTACGGTGGCTTTGGCAACGCCCCCAAATTTCCCCAGCCCATGACCCTGGATTTCCTGTTGGCCCAATCCTGGACTACGGGCGATCTGGCGGACCGCAACATGGCCGAAACGACCCTCACGCATATGCTCAACGGGGGAATCTATGACCAGTTGGGGGGCGGCTTCCACCGCTACAGCGTAGACACGTACTGGCTGGTACCCCACTTCGAGAAGATGCTGTATGACAACGCCCAGTTGCTCAAGACCTACCTGCAGGCCTGGCAATTGACGGGACAGGAAGATTACCGCCGTATGGTGGACCAGACAATCGCCTATGTGCTGCGGGAAATGACCAGTCCTGACGGAGGTTTCTACAGTGCACAGGATGCCGACAGCGAAGGAGAAGAGGGTCTTTTCTTTCTGTGGTCGCTGGCGGAAATCCAGGCCCTGCTGCCGGCCGACGAAGCCCGTATCGTCACCACGGTTCTGGGCGTCTCTGACCAGGGGAATTTTGAGGGCCGCAATATTCTCCATCGCCCGCGTTCCCTGGAAGAAAACTGTCGCTATCTGCGCCTGAAACCCCATGAGGTGCAAGCCGGGCTGGCGCGTGCCATGCACACCCTGGAGCAAGCCCGGGAAATGCGGATTCGCCCCGCCCGGGATGACAAGATCCTTACGGAGTGGAACGGACTGATGATTGAGGCTTTGGCCTTGTGTGGTGCTGTCCTGCCCCACCCGGCGGCCTTGCAGGCCGCCCGGGAGGCCGCCGACTTCATTTGGACGGAGATGCGTCAGCCGGATGGTCGCCTCTTG
>CAXXOQ010000253.1:0-3800 GCA_963664185.2 Caldilineaceae bacterium
CCCGGCTTCACCCACACAGTATGCAAAAGGAAGAGAAAATGGAAGCACTGCCCGAAGGCCGTTCTTTGGCCCTGACCTATGAGTTGTTGCAGGGTGCGATCGACATCCATGTCCATGCCGGTCCTCACCTGACTTCGAGTCCCCGGCGTGTCGATCCGTTTGAGGCCGCCCAGGAAGCGAAAGCCGCCGGTATGCAGGCCATTGTCCTGCTGGATGTTTTCGAAATGACCAACGGTGTGTCCTGGCTCGTCAACAAGATTGTGCCGGATTTCCAGACGTACGGCGGCCTGATCCTGAATACCGTTTACGGGGGCATGAATCCCCGGGCCGTGAAAACGGCCCTGCATTACGGGGACTGTGCCAAGTACATCAGTTTCGGGGCCCATTCCACCTATTTCCAGGCGGCGCGCGAGGGACGGTACATCAATGGCGAATTCCGGCCGCTTTCGGAAATCTATCCCAAATTCAAAACCGAGGAGCTGGACCGCTGCATTCGGATTCCCATTGACGAGGATCCCGATGAACACCTGGATGAGATCCTGACCCTGATTGCCGCCAACCCGCAGGTCTACATGGACACGGGCCACGTTTCCGTGGCAGAGGCCATGCGCCTGGTGGACTTGCAGGAGCGGTACGGCTATCGCAATGTGATTGTTTCCAGTTCGGTCACGAAGATTGCCTCGATCGAAACCCTGCAGGCCATGGCGGCCAAGGGCGCGCTGATCGAATTCTCCTTCGCGGCCTATACGGCCGCCACCCCTATTCCCCTGACCCACTATTACGTGGAGAAGGAATACACCTCGATCGATGAGGGCATGAGCGAGGGCCCCAAGGGAGGGATCACGGAAGTGGCACGCTATATTGAAGCCATCGGGGCCCAGCATTGTGTCATGTCCACGGACTTTGGCCGCTATGCCCTGTCCACCCCCGTGGAGGGCCTCCGCCAGTTCATCGCCTGCATGCTGGACCTGGGCATTTCCGCTGACGATGTCCATACCATGATCCAGACCAATCCGGAGCGTCTCCTGCAACGGTAGCAACGGTCAGCTATTGATGTGAGGTTCTTGTGATGCCCGACTTGGGGCTGACAGAATTGTCAATACTTTTTCTCATTTTTCTCATTTTCTTCATCCCATTTTGGGGAATTCCGGCGTATATCGCATACAGAAAAGGGCGTCGCTTTTGGCTGTGGTATCTGTATGGCGTAGCGTTGTGGATAATAGCTCTGCTCCATGCCTTGCTTGCCCAACCCTTGCCTGGGAAGTTGGTTGAGCGGCAACTGGCGGATGGAACCCAGGTTACCTGCCCGTTTTGTGCTGAAATCATCAAGCGTGAAGCCAAGGTCTGCCGGTTCTGCGGACACGAAGTTTCCAGTGTCCAGGCCTCATGATGGGGTGTCAACAGGTGTGAAGAGGGAGATACGCATATCCCCGGAGGATAACGTGTACCTCTTTCACGCGTACCGAATCCGCGGATCAACCCACACGTAGAGGATCTCGACCAGGGAATTGACAATGATGTAGGCCGCGGCCACGAACATGACGATGCCCTGCACCAGGGGAAAATCCTTGGCAATGATGGCGTTGACCAGCATCAGACCCAGACCGGGCCGGGAAAACACCGCCTCGATGATCACGGTACCAGCGAGGATCTGGCCGAATTGCAGCCCCACCACCGTAATGACGGGCAGGAGCGCGTTGCGCAAGGCATGCTGGTACACCACGGACCGATCCGCCAGCCCCTTGGCTTGGGCGGTCCGGATGTAGTCCTGGCGAATAACTTCCAGCATGCCCGACCGCACCAGCCGGGCAATGGTGCCGCCCGCCCACAGACCCAGGGCCAGGGCGGGCAGAATCAAGCCCCGGAGGCCCGGATCGCTGAGCACGGGCAGCCATCCCAGCGTAACGGAAAACACCAGAATCAAGAGCAGGGCCAGCCAAAAGCCGGGTATGGAAACTCCCAGCAACGCGATGGTGACCGTGACGTAATCGAGCCAGCTATTGTGATTCAAGGCCGCCACGACGCCCATGACGGTGCCAAACAGGATGGCAAAGAGCAACGCACTGGCCGTCAGTTCGAGGGTGCGGGGCAAGCGTTGCAGGATCAGCTTGGCCACCGGCTTGCGGGAGCGCATGGAATCGCCCAAATCCCCCTGCAGCAGACCACTGAGATAGCGGCCATATTGCACATGCAGGGGATCATTGAAACCCAGCTGCGTCCGCAGCTTCTCAATGTCCTCCGCCGAAGCCACACTGTATTCGCCCAGCATCATCATGACCGGATCGCCGGGCACGAGCTGTGTCATCAGAAAAACCAGGAGGGAAACTCCCAGGAGCAGCGGCACCAGGGCAACCATCCGTTGCAGGACAAAAACGCGCATCACCCGGTGCCCGCGCGCCTGCGCCTGGTTGGGGCTGTTGCCGGTCCCGTAGCCGGGTTAGGTGGCCAATGTCTGTCGGGCATGCGATTCAAACCACGGCTATCAATCCGTCTACGGTGGGTTGCCAATCGGCCAGCCGCGGCGCAAGGCCCCATTGATCTGCATGGTTGTAGAGATAAATCCAGGGGGCATCCGTATGCAATATGCGGTAGGCAGATCGGTACAAATGCTGGCGCCGGGCAGGATCTACAGTGGCTTGGGCCAGATCGAGGATCCGGTCCAGATCCGGATTGCGATAACCCAACCACCAGGGACCCTGCAAGCCTCCGTGAAACTTCTCCCGCAGGGCCCGAAAGGTACTGAGGGGCGAGGAGTCGAAGCAGCAGGCATCATGAATGGCCTTCGCCTTGACCTGCTGGGCATAGGCCGGCCGATCCAGATGGGTCACGATTTCGGTCTCGATGCCGATTTGCGCGTACTGCTGCGCCAGGTATGACGCCAGCTGTGTTGCCTCATCCGGCAAGACCAGGGGTACATCCAGTACCAGCGACATGCCCTGGCCCAGCCCGGCATCCGCCAGCAACTGCCGCGCCCGGGCCGGATCATGGGGATAGGGGCGGAGGTCCGGATCATGTCCGGAATGCTTGACCGTCAGCGGACCCGCCAGGGGCAGGGCCGATCCGTACGTGACCTGATGGATCAAAAGGGCCTGATCGAATCCGTAATTGAGTGCCTGGCGGACCCGGGCATCGGTGCAGACGCCCTCCTGCAGATTGCACATGAAAACGGTACAGACGTTGCTGGGCGCCGTCCGCAGGCGGGTCCGCTCATCAGCGGCAATGTGGTGTCCCAGTTCCTGTGACACGCCGGTAATAATGTCCGCTGCGCCCTGTTGCAGCTGTTGCAAACGCTGTTCGGCGTCACCTTCCGCGCGCCAGGTCAGTACGGGCCATTCCGGGTCCCGGGATCGCCAATGACCCTTGTGGGGCACCATCGTCAGCGTGTGGCCGGCATCGTCCCGGAGCTGATAGGGTCCACTGCCCATGGGATGCTGCACGACGTCGTCCATCGCCGCCGCCGGCAGGATCGGAATACTGGCAATCAGGTCCAGCAGATCCGCCATCGGTTCCGCGGTGATCACGCGCACCGCATGGCTTTGGTCTATCTCCAGGGTGGCATCCCCAAGATAGCCGTGGAAGAGGCCTTCCGTGCCCAGGACGCCACCCAGATCCGCAGCGCGAGCCCGTTCCAGGCTGGCCACAACATCCTGCGGGCCGTGAGGGCGGTACCGTCGTGAAACGTCACCCCCGGGCGCAGGGCGAAATGCCATGTTCGGGCATCTTCGCTCACCTGCCATGCCTGGGCCAGACAAGGCCGGAAACGCCGATGGTCGCGTTGCACCAGCGGCTCGAACAGGGCG
>CAXXOQ010000254.1:0-31114 GCA_963664185.2 Caldilineaceae bacterium
GGACACGCCCAAGGTCCCTGTGTCCGCCAAGGCGTGTGGCAGGGGACACGGGATTTGGCCCGGGTTGCACACAGGCAAGGCCAAGGGATCTGCCCCGCCATGAGGCACCCGCACGCGCGGACCGCCACTCTTGCCCGGAAGCGGCAGGACGACCGCGCCCTAGCCCTTGACTCCGGAAATCACCACACCCTGTATGAAATAACGCTGGCCAAAATAGAACGTAAGGAGTACCGGCAACATCGCAATGGTGGAGGCTGCCATAAGCAGGGGCCAATTGGTGTTGAACTCGCCCTGGAACAGGCGCAGACCCAGCGCCAGCGTGAACTTGGAGTGGGTATTGAGATAGATGAGGGGTTCCAGAAACTCGTTCCAGTTGTAGCGGAAGGCAAACAGGAAACCGGTAATCAGCGCCGGTCCGGACAGGGGCAGGATGATGCGGGCATAGGTACCCACGAACCCGCAGCCATCCATGCGCGCCGCCTCGTCAATTTCCCGCGGGATGGTGGAGAAGAACTGGCGAAACAGGAAAATCTGAAACCCGGTGCCGAAGAGTGAAGGCACAATCAGCGGTTTGTAGGTGTCAATCCATTCCAGTATTCGGAACAGAATGAACTTGGGGATCATGGTGACCTGCGGTGGCAGCATCATGGTACTCAAGACCACCACAAACAGGATGGTGCTGCCCCGCCAGCGCAGCCGGGCAAACGAGAAACCGGCCAGACTGCTGGCCAAGAGAATGCCCGCCACGCTGACCCCGGAGACAAAGACGGTATTGAGGAAGTACCGCATGAACGGCAACACTTCAAATACCTTGACGTAATTGGCCCACTGGAGCGGCACCGGAATCCAGATGGGGGGAAAGACAAAGGTCTGTCCCAACGTCTTGAGGGACGTGGAAAGCATCCAGACAAAGGGCACGGACACAAAGAAGCCGCCTGTTGCCAGGCAGAGATACACCACGGTCATCTTGAGTGCATAATGCACCCGCCGGTTCGTGCGCCAGCCGGCCGTGGCCGCCGACGGGGATACCGATCGCGTCGTGGTCGCCACTACGGTTCTGTCCTGGCCGATACGCCTTCGTAATAGACCCAGGCGGCCGAGAACCGCAATACCAGTACAGTCAGCAGCATAATGTACGCGAAGAGCACCCAGGCCAGGGCAGACGCGTATCCCATCTTGAGAAATTCAAAGGCATTCTGGTACAGATACAGCATGTAGAACAGGGTGGCATACTTGGGTCCCCCTTCGGTCATCACATAGGCTTCGGTGAAGATCTGCAGGGCGCCAATGATCCCCATTACGGTCTGAAAAAGAATGACCGGGGAGATCATGGGCAACGTGACGTTCCAGAACCGGACCCAACTGTTGGCCCCATCCACTTCGGCCGCCTCATACAACGTGGTGGGTACGCCCTGCAGGCCGGCGAGCACGATGAGCATGCCGCCGCCCACACCCCAGAGGCTCATGATGATGAGGGCGGACAGGGCCGTCCGGCTGTCCGCGAGCCACGCCGGGCCCTGGATGCCCACCAGATCCAGCCCTGCATTGAGAAGGCCGAAGTCCGGCGAGAATATCCAGCGCCACAGCAAGGCTACCGCCACCCCCGCCACCACGCTGGGCAGGTAGAAGACAGTGCGTACGAAGGACATGGCCTTGATTTTCTCATTGAGCAACAGGGCCAGGATCAGGCCCAGCACGACTTGCAGGGGAATCGACACCCCGGCATAGATGGTCGTCACTTTCAGGGCCTGTCCCACGAGCGGGTCCCGCGTCGTCAGCTTGACAAAATTGTCAAAGCCTACCATTTGGGCAGGAGTCAGAATATCCCAGTTGGTGAAGGCCAAATACACCGACACCAGCATGGGGCCCACGATGAAGGCCAGAAAACCAAACAGCCAGGGGGTAACAAACAGCCAGCCGTAGATTTCCTCAAGCTGGGCGTACCGTAACTTGAACATGCAGGCTTGGAAAACCGAATCCGAAAGGGTGTCAGCAACAGGCCACAGCCGGTGTCAGGGACGATAACACCGGCTGTGCGTCACAAGGTGTGGGGAATGCCGGCGGCGCCGTTATGCTTCCCCTTGCAGGATGCCATCCACCGTGACGACGGCCTCATCCATCACGGTCTGGACATCCTCGTTATCCAGGAAAATCCGATCCAGGTAAGGATTGAGACTGCGGGTCCACTCGACCCATAACGGCGTAAAGGGAATGGTCTTGGCCCAGCCTTCCGCCAGGGGCTGGTAGAAATAGGCATTGTTCTCAGGCGGCCGGCTGTTCAGCAATACATCCGTGTTGTCCTTGCGCGGCGTGGCCCCGCCATTGGAAATCCAGATGGCGTCCGCTTCCTGGCTGGACATGTACTTGCACAGCTGCCAGGCCTGATCAAGCTTCTTGCCGGCCTTGGCCACTACCATGGAATTGCCCTTGTACAGGGTCAGTTTGCCTTCGGCCCCCATCGGGAAAGGCACCACTTCCCAGTTGTAGTCAAAGCTGCGGTAGGACATGACCAGACCCCGCCAGGAAGCCCATATGCCGATCCGGCCGGTCCCCACCAGGTTGACATCCTGGGTGGTTTCGCGCGTGGGAGCCACGCCATGATCGTGAATCAGGTTCTGGCAAAATTCAAGTCCGGCTACGGCTTCCGGGGTATTCAGCAGGCTCTGGGTGCGATCCGCATTCAGTTCATCGCCACCGCCCCCCCAGATCCAGGGTTGCAATCCGCCCCACATGGAAGTATCGGCCATGGCCCCGTAGATGGTGTCCATGACCTCGCCCGAGGTATCGGTAAGGGCGGCCGCGGATTCCAGAAAGGCGTCCCAAGTCCATTCCCCGGCCTCCCACTGTTCGTCCGGGCGGGGTACGCCCGCCGCTTCAAACAGATCCAGGTTGAAATACATGACGCGGGTACTGCCGATGTAGGGCATGGACCAGCGCTGTCCTTCCCAGGCGCCTTCATTCCAGGCCGCCTCAAAATAGTCTTCACTGTTCACGGTGGGGTCTGCGTCCACACGTTCGTCCAGGGCCAGCAGAATACCCTTGGAGGCGAACTGGGTCAGAAAGTAATTGTCCACTGCCGACACATCCGGCGGTACCCCGCCGGCCGATGTCGTGAGGAACTTGTCATGCAGATCGCCCCAGGGCGTAGCCAGCCGTTCCACGACAATTTCCGGATGGGCTTCTTCAAACGGTTCCAGCGCCTTTTCCATGCTGGCAATCCCCCGTTCACCGCCGACGGGCCAGAACATGAGCTGAATGGTGACAGGCTCTGCCATTTGCCCCTCGCCCCCTTCCGTGGCTGTTGGGGCTACCGCACAGGCACTCAACATGGAAAGTGCCAGGCCTCCCCCGGCCACTTTCAGAAAGTCACGACGCGTTACTCGCCTATTCATGCTATTCCTCCCTGGTTCATCCAAGCGCTACGGCAAGTGCAATTCCCTGCCGTGGGTGAGCAAAAGGTACGGGCACAGGATCTCCGCCATGGTCCCCAAACAGCAAAGGGATTACTTGATGATTATATCCAAATATCGTATTGATGCCTACCGCCTTTTCCCCAGGGCCAACGGGCGATGGCCCGCAAGGCGGCGTGATCGGGAATCAGAAGTCACACTGCCTTCCCGGTATCGCTCCCGTGACGACGGGGGAACCATCGCCTGCTTGCCGGGACAGGCAAGGTCCAGTTCAGCCTGACTCCCTTGGGGCCGTAACCCACAAGAAGACCCTGGATGCCCTTAAGTCTCCCATTGGGGCGAACACAAGATGGTATTGGCACGCAGGCTGGGTTCCCATGGGCCTGCAATCGACCTGACGGGTGACGCACTGTTCCCGTTTCCTGCCCCAGGCACGCTGGGACCCGGCCAGCTTCGCTATGGGAGGCACAGGGGAAGGGAGCCTGGCCTGCCGGAACATGGCAGGTTGACGGCCCCAAACACTCACCCATTACAATAGACAGGCTGTCTGTCTTCCCGTTGCGGATTCCTCCTCTTCATGTCGGCTTCGCGTTTTCCCCGTCCCAACCTCTTTCAGGCCGATCTGGAAGCCCACCGCCTGCGGCAATCACCCCTGGCCCACCGGATGCGGCCCCGCACCCTCGACGATTTTGTAGGCCAGGATCACATCATAGGTCCTGGGCGCCTGCTGCGGCGGGCCATTGAAGCGGACCAGCTGGCCTCCCTGATCCTGTATGGTCCTCCCGGTACAGGCAAGACGACGCTGGCCAGCATCATTGCCAATGTTTCGGCCAGCCACTTTGCCTCCATGAACGCGGTATTGGCCGGCGTCCCGGTCTTGCGGGAGAAAATCCGGGACGCCGAAGAGCGTTTCGAATTGCACCGCCAGCGCACGACGCTGTTCGTGGACGAAGTGCATCGCTGGAACAAGGCCCAGCAGGATGCCCTGTTGCCACATGTGGAAACCGGCTCGATCATCTTTATTGGGGCCACGACCGAGAATCCCTTTTTTGAGGTCATCAAACCGCTGGTCAGCCGCAGTCGCATCTTTCAGCTCAAGCCGCTGCAGGACCCGGATGTCGCCTCCCTGTTGCAGCGGGCCCTGCAGGATGCTGACCGGGGCTTTGGGCACCGCCAGATCACACTGGACCCGGAAGCGCTGGACCACCTGGTCAACATTGCCAACGGGGACGCCCGCAGTGCCCTGAATGCCCTGGAACTGGCCGTGCTGACCACAGAGCCAGATGGCCGTGGGATCATCCATGTGGACCTGGCCATTGCCGAAGAATCCATCCAGCGCCGCGCCGTGCTCTACGACAAGGAAGGCGATGTGCACTACGATGCGATATCGGCTTTCATCAAGAGTGTGCGTGGCTCGGATCCGGATGCATCCCTGTATTGGGGCTCCAAGATGATCCATGCCGGTGAGGATCCCGCCTTCCTGTTCCGCCGCCTGTCCATCCTGGCCTGTGAAGATGTGGGGCTCGCCGATCCCCGGGCCATCACGGTCGTGGACAGCTGCTGGAGCACCTACGAGCGGATCGGCATGCCGGAAGGCATGTTCCCCCTGGCCCAGGCCATTCTCTACCTGGCAACGGCACCCAAGTCCAATTCAGCGCTGGGCATGTTTGAAGCCCTGCAGGCGGTGGAAGCCGAAGCCGACCATGAGGTACCCACCCACCTGAAAGACGGCAATCGCGATGCCCGTGGCTTTGGTCATGGTCAGGGATATCTGTACCCTCACGCCTACGAAAATCACTGGGTGAAACAACGCTATCTGCCGATGGGACTGGAAGGCCGGGTATTCTATGAACCCGGGCAGCTGGGCTACGAGGGTCGGATCCGGGAGCATGTCCTCCGCCGGCGGGAAGAGCAACTGGCCGCCGAGGAAGAGTGGTGGCCCCTGGGCGGCGAGCATGTCACCTATGCCCCGGTGGAAGCCGGCCGGGAACATTGGCTGGGTCGTGCGGGACAAGCCTCCAGTGTCAGTCTGGGCCGGATCCGTGACAGCGTCTTTGCCCGTGCCCGGATCCGGCGGCATGAACGGGTATTGGTATTGCATGCCGACAATGGCCTGCTGTTGTGGGAAGCCTGCCGCCAGAGTCCTGAAGGGGGGGTCTGGGGACTGGTGTCTCCGGCCCGGCTACAGACATTGCAGGCGATCGCCGAGGGTCTGTCGGAACTGGACCGCCCCTTTCTATGCACATCCCTGGACGATGTTGATCCCGCCGTGCGTTTCGAGAAGATTGTGGGACTGGATCCCTGCCGTGACTATGAGAGCACGCTGGCCCTGTTGCAATCGATCCGGGCGTACATGGCCGAAAATGCCTGGTGTGTGCTGGGCCAGCGTCTGCCCATGGCCGGGCAAAGAGTACACACCTTGATACCCTTGACCGATCTTGACACCACAGCCAGGCTGTTGCAGGAGGCGGAAGAGGCACTCTGGGCCGAGAATCCCAATCCCCGCATGACCTGGCACCGGGAGGCCCTGGACCGCGTGGTGTCCCAGGCGGGGTGGCAGGGAGAAATAGAACTGCAGGTGCAGGAGGACCAGCGTTTTCTGGAACGCCAGCGTGTCCAGGCCTGGCTGGCGCCGGACAGTGCCCTGGGCCAGCGGCTGCGCGCGGCCGGGGTTTCCCCCGGTGATCTCCTCAAGCTGGCACACCGCTTTGATCAGGCCGTGGGCCATCAGACGGTGTCCTGGAAACAGGTGACCGCCCTGGTCACGCTCCGCGCCCGACAGGCCGGCCCCGACCGCCCACCGTCGTGACCGGGGGGCTCTGCCACCCTTCCGGTCAGAGCCGAGCCGACCTGTTGCCATCGGGGCAGACGACAACAGGTCGGGCCAACCCTGTGATCAGGACCTTGCGCGGCGGTGCCGCAACCCTAGCCTCCCAGCAGTTCGTTGGTTTCGCTGTTCAGGCTTGCCAAGGCTTCCGCAATGTTTTCCTTGCCTTCCACGAAGATGGGATCCAGCCATTTGCTCCACAGGGCGGACCATTCCTGGTACTTGGTGAAGTACTGGTAATAGGTAGGCTGTTCCATGCCCAGATCCAGCAAGGCATGCTTGGCATTGGGAATCTTCTCTTCCCAGCCTTCGGGCAAGCCATACTCGGCCAGGCTGAGGCGGGGCGGATAGAGGCTGCCCTGGATGCCCAGGGTGGGCAGAATGTCCTCATTGGACAGGACATAGCGCGTCAGTTCATACGCCAGTTCCGGGAACTTGCTGCCTGCGGGAATCATCCACTGGGCGCCACCTTCATAGCCGAACCGGCCCGCCGGCCCCGTGGGGATCGGGGCAATGCCCCAGGGGAACTTGTCGCCTATCGCAGTGTCCAGCCGCGCCGCGATGTCGCTGATGCCCATGTGCATGCCGATGCGCCCGGAGGCGAAGAGAAATTCCCCGCCCAGGCCGATGGCCTGTTCATCCCCGGGGGTGGGCATGGAGCCATCCTTCCAGCGCAGATCCCAGAGGAACTGGGCGGCCTCCATCACAATGGGATCCTCAAAATTGCCCTGCGTACGCTCGGCATTGAACAGATCCGCGCCCCAACTCATCGAGACCGCCCAGAGTGTCTTGTCGAAGATCGGGATGCGGCAACCGTAGATCTTGTCCATGCCCTCGCCCGAAGTCGCCTGTTTGGCAATTTCGCGCAGGTCCTGCCATGTCCAGTTGTCCGGGAAGGGATAGTCCTGGACCGGGTCCATGACTTCGCGATTGATGAACAGGCCCCAGGTGACCCAGCCATAGGGCAGGGCGTGCAGTTCCCCGTTGTAGGTGGACATCTCGATTATGAACGGTTCCCAGTCATCGGGCCAGCCGTCCGGAGGATAGGCATCCACATATTCCTGCATGGAATGCGACCAGCCCTTGTCCGGGTACACCCAGCCGCGGCTCTGGTGCTGCCAGGCGAGATCGGGCGGATCGCCCCCCGTGATCTGGGTGGGCAGCTTGGTCCAGTAGTCGCCCCAGGGCACACCGGATTCAATTTCCACTTCCATATTGGGATAGCGTTCCTCAAAGAAGCCTTCAATGTAGGGGATGAACTTGTCAATCTCCCCTTCCCCTTCCCAGGAAATAATGCGGAACGTACCACTGATATCCGGGTCCACCAGGCCGGTGGTCCAGCGATCCACCAGGACCTCCGCGGCGCCCTCTTCGGCGGCCGGGGCGGCCGGGGGCGCACAGGCTGCCAGACCGGCGACCGTGCCGGCTGCACCCATCATGCGCAGCCACTCTCTGCGGGTCAATAAAATGGGATTTCGCTTCTTGTCCGCCATGGCGTACATCTCCTGCTTGATTCCAGACACTCGCTCTTCCCGGCCGGGAAGAGACAAAGTCACATGAAGGTCAGGCCGCTCCTTTCAGGCCTGAGGTCACAATGCCCCGTACATAGTACTTCTGCCCCACAATGAAAATGATCAGAATGGGCAGTACGCTCACGACGGCCATGGCCATGATGAGGTGCCAGGGCGTATTCAGGGCCACTCTCTGCTGAAAACCGGCCAGGCCCAGAGGCAGGGTTTTCTTGTCCCGCGACGAGATCATGATGAGGGGCCACAGGAAATCGTTCCAGAACCCCATGAACGAGAAAATGGCCAGGGTGGCCATGACCGGCTTGCACAGGGGCATGATAATGGTGGCATAGATCCGGAAGTGGTTGCAACCATCAATTTCGGCGGCTTCTTCCAGTTCCTTGGGAATGCCCATCATGAACTGGCGCATCAGGAACGTGCCCCAGGCACTGAACATGCCAGGCACGATCAGGGCCGCCAGGCTGTTGACCCAGCCCAGCATCCGCATCTGGACAAACAGCGGGATCATGATGACCGCGAACGGAATCATCATGGTGGACAGGTACATGAGAAAGATGGTATTGCGCCCCGGGTAATCAATGCGGGAGAAGGAATACCCCCCCAGGCTGGAGGAGAGCAGCACGCCCAGGGTCGCCGAAACCGAAACGGTGGCACTGTTGAGGAAGAAACGCGTCACCGGTACCTGATCCCACACTTCCAGGTAATTGGACCACAGCCACTGCGAGGGCAAGATGACGGGGGGAAACGTATAGACCTCGTCCAGCGACTTGAAGGACATGAGGACCATCCACAGGAAGGGCACCAGCATGATGACGCCGCCCAGGGACAACAGGGTCCAGGCCCCCAGATTGCCCCACAACCGGGCCCGTTCGGTCCCCATCTGGGTCGACTTGCGGGTCAGCAACTGTTGGGATTGGGGTACTGATTCAGCGGAAATCCGGGCCATGGCGGGCACCTTGCCTCAATTGTCCATATCGAAACCGTAGACCCAGCGGCGCGCCATGCTCCACTGGAAAAGGGTAATGGCCAGGATGCACAGGAAGAGGATCGTGGCCATGCTGGTGGCATACCCCATCTTGAAGTAGGCGAAACCATTCTGGTAGATGTAGAGCACCAGCGGGGTCGTGGAAAAGGCGGGGCCCCCCCGGGTCATAATCATGAACTGGTCAAACGCCTGAAACGCCCCAATGAAGGATGTGGTCAGAATGAAGAAAATGGTGGGCGTCAGCAGGGGGATCTTGACATAGCGCAGCCGGCGCCAGCCGTTGGCCCCATCGACGGTGGCGGCATCCAGGAGTTCGGCCGGAATGCCCTGCAGGCCGGCCAGAAAAATGAGCATGGCATAGCCCACGCCCTTCCAGTTGCTCATGACGATGATGGAGGGCATGGCCCAGCGGCTGTCGGTCAGCCAGTAGGGACCGTCAATGTTCAGCTTGCTGAGCGTGTAGTTGATGAGGCCGAACTCCGGCTGGAAGATCCAGGCCCAGATGATGGAAGCGGCCACCGTCAGCGTGACGTGCGGCAGAAAATAGATCACCCGGAAAGACAGGACGCCGCGCATCTTGCGATCCAGCAGCAGGGCCAGCCAAAAGGCCAGAAACACGGCAATGGGCACTGCCCCGAAGGTATAGTAAACGGTATTGCCCAGGGTTTTCCAGAACAGGGCATCCTCGGCCATCAGGACAAAGTTGCGGAGGCCATTGAACTGGGGCCGGGCGGCCAGATCCCACGTGGTGAAGGTGAGATACACGGTGGTGGCGATGGGGAACAGGCTGAACGCCAGCACCCCGAGCAAATTGGGGATCAGGAACGCATAACCGGCAATCAGATTGCGCCGCTGGCGGCCGGTAAGGCCGCGGCGGGAAGGCATGGCGGAACGGGACAGGACAGGCGCAGAAGTAGTCATGGCACACGAATCAGCCAGGGGCCGGCTCCTGGCCCTTGTCATAGGCCCTTTTCCAGCCCGACCGTTGCTGCCAGTCGTCTTCCGGTGGCGGGAGTTCCGGGATCGTATCCCCGGTGGGACAGGGAACATGTTGCCAGTAGCCACTGGCATCGGCACCACGGGCAATCACGCCCGTGCCCCTGGCTACTGTGAAATTGCGCACGTCCGGTGAGACGAAACGCATGGTCAGGCCACAGCGCCGGTGCGGTGAGCGGTTGGGTTCCGAACCGTGCAGGAGCCAATCGGTGTGCAATGAGATCTGGCCGGCCTTCATTTCCAGCGAGACCGGTTTCTCGTCAAAGGCCTCCACCGCGTGCACCGTCTGATCCAGGACGTTGCCCTCTTCCAGGTTGCTGTAGGTAAAGGGCAGTTGTCCCAGCCGGTGGGTGCCCGGTATTACCTGCATGGCGGCATTTTCGGCGCTGACATCATCAATGGCCAACCATACCGTGACGGTCTTGCTGGGAGTCAGGGGCCAAAACGAGGCATCCTGGTGCCAGCTGACCCGTTTGCCGTCTCCGGGCAACTTGGCAAAGAAATGGGTCGTCCAGCAAATCAGGGTTTCCCCCAACAGATCCTGCAGGTAATCGAGAATGCGCGGTTCCGTGACCAGGGCATGGATGCCCTGGCAGGAGGCATGCCAGCCGGCCAGGCCGTAGCTGTTCCATCCCTTGGCCAGGGACTGTTCCAGCAAGCTGTCGAAATACTCTCTGATGGCGCGGCTTTCGGCGGGACTGAAGACATCCAGCGGACACAGATAGCCGCGCTGATTGAAGGTGGCAATATCCTCCACCGTCAGGCACCGGGGCCGGTCATGGCCCAGAGGTACGAACGACTTGACCCGATCCGCACCGGGATAGGCTTCCAGAATTTCCATGCGTGTCCCCGCCAAAGCGGATGCCCAGCAATAATGCTTGCAATCTATAGTGTAAAACAACTGTCATGGAGTCGGAAATGCATGGCCAGAGCGCTGGCAGGACAACATGAAGGCCACCACTGCGGTCTGTGTCGTAGGCGTGCGCCTGAGTGCATACGCTGCAGTACCAGCGAGAGCAGGGGATTGAACCAAGCGCAGCATACCGGGAGACCACGGGGAACATCGGCTCGGTTGCCCCCGCGGTGGATGGATCAACCATGTCACGACCCCAATGACCCGCCATACCCGTAAGCTGCGCTTGCGCCATTTGGGGTCGGCCTTGACCTGCCGATTTTCACCGTGGCCCCTTGATTCCCCATTCGGCATATTAGGGAAATCGGTCCGGCTTCCTGGCCCTGGGTTCCAATGCCACAGGCTTTGAAAGGGTATCCCTGATTGCATATAATTCAATGCTCAAAGAGCATGTCTGCCGGAGGCGAACCGCACACGGCTCTCCTGTTGTCCGATGTGCGGGCCGACACGGTCTCGCTACCCTTTCTGCGCCATTGGAAAGTGCATTGATGTCCCGCAACGATTCTGGCTGCACCATACCATTGGTCCGGGGCTTGCCCCTGTTGGGCAACGTGCGTGAGATCGCCCGGAATATGGGCGCGTTCATGGTCGAGCAGTACCTGCGTCACGGTCCCGTGTTCCGCGTCAATGTGCTGAACCACCAGTTGACTATCCTGGCCGGGCCCGAGGCCAACGCCTTCATGCAGGAGGATGGACATCGCTATCTCTCCCCACAGGACGCATGGCAGGATGTCGAAGGGGCGTTGGGTATGGACAATTCCTCCCTCTTTGGGCTGGACGGGGAACCACACCGGATTATGCGGGATGGGCTGCGCCCCGGTTACGACAGTTCCCTGCTGTACCGACAGATGCCACACCTGATCGAATACCTGATCCCCCTGATCGCCACCTGGCCGCGGGACCAGGCTTTCGCGTTCATGCCTCAGATCAAGCGTTTGATGGCGTCCCTGCTGGGCTACATGGCCACTCACCAGGCGCCCGACGCGATTGTGGACGATCTGGAACTGTTTGCCCTGGATCTGGTGCAAATGTTCGTTCTGAAGACGAAACCCCAGTTCCTGCGGTACCTGCCCCGCTACGTCAGGACCAAGGCCACCGTGTTCGGTCTGCTCCAACGCATCTGGGCAGAACGCAGGGACACGGATCCGGCACAGGAGCCCAATTTTGTGGATGTAGTGCGCGCCTTTCAGCAAAAGCACCCGGACCTGATGACCGAGAATGACGCCATGGCCAACCTGTTAAATCCCTTCCTGGGCGGCATGCACCCGGTGGCCAACATCACCGCGGTCATGCTCTTCCACATCCTGGCCGATCCTGGCTTGAAACAGGCGGTCACCGCGGAAGCCGATCAGGCCTTTGCCACGGGCATGCTGACCGACCAGAGCCTGGCCAGCATGACCCAAACACGCTGGACCGCGATGGAAGTTCTGCGCCTGTACAACCCCGGGCTGGCCCAGGCGCGTACCGTCGTTAGGGAATTTGAGTTTATGGGATACCTTGTTCCTGTCGGCACCCAATGCCTGGTGGCGCACACTGTCACCCATTTCCTGCCCGAATTCTTTCCCGATCCCCATCGCTTCGACATTGAACGGTACGCGTCCGCCCGCCGGGAACATGCCCAGCCCCTGGTGTACGTCCCCTTACGGTCTGGGGCCCCATGCGTGCCTTGGATCCTCGACGGCTGATTTGCTGTACCTGATCCTGATCACCACGATCTTCCACTTACTTCCAGCTGGAATTGCAGCCACCCGACCAAACCCTGCGCATGGTCATGGATCCATTATATGGACCCGGACCGCGACTTCCGCATAGCCCTGACGGGGGAACGCAGACCTCTTGTCTGACCTGGTCCTGGCCCATTCGTTGTGATGTGGTGGGGAATGCATATCAGGATCGCAACACCCCCATGCGGCAATCCGTCGGTCACCCTTGTCGGTCGAACGGAGGCACGGCTCTTGGCATGTTCGCCGAGGTTCAGGCCCCCAGCGGACTATCCATACCGGGATAGCCTGGCAATTCGCAGGCAGCGGATGAATGGTGCATAAACGATACAGGTCTCGCGGGAGAGTTGCCCCGACGAGACCTGTATCCGGAAGAATGGTGGAGATGGCGGGAATCGAACCCGCGTCCGAAACAACTACCTGAAAACGTCTACAAGCATAGTCGCTGCATTGCGATTTGGTCTGGCCTCGTTGCCCCAGCGACGGGGACCTGGCTGACGAGCCGATGATCTTGGGCAGCGTTATCGGCGTCTGGCTGCCGCAACCCCCAGTGTATGACGGTTTCACGAAAACCTGCGAGTGGCATTTCCGTGAACCGTGGCGCAGGCGATGCTGCACCAAGGTGCTTCTTTCGACCTTACGCGGCCACGCCAAGGGCGGGAGCCGTGGTGAAGCCGAAGTTGAAGCTCATGCCTGTTTTGTTGGCAATTAATGGTTGTGCGTATTGTTACGTGGTCACGCTCCACGACTTGCAGTTCGCAGATGACATTGCCCCGTCGAATCCAGTTCATCCCCCTGTGTGTGCAATTCCTTCCTCCAGCATGACACAAGGCTATTGCGTCACGTATGAAGATTATATATGACGCTTGACCAATATAGCAACAGCGCAGGCCCATTGCCTTCCCATTGGCCTGGAGCATGCAGGCCGCCGTTGGCGCTGATAGTCCGGGTCCCGGGTTGCTTGCAGACATTGAGGGGATGCCAGGATATCGGCTGTATCGGCAGGGCGGTCCCCTGATGGTTGACCCAGGGAAAGCTGGCAGAAGACCTCCCCTACACAATCAGCATGGCATCGCCGAAACTGTAAAACCGATAGCCCTCCCCTATGGCTTCCCGGTATGCATCCAGCAGGATGCGGCGCCCTGCATCCACCTGATCCTGGACGTCGCTGATGAAGGCGCTGATCATGAACAGGGGGGTTGAACGGGGAAGATGCAGATTGGTCACGATGGCATTGACCATCTGGAAGCGGAAGCCGGGCCAAATGTACAGATCCGCCTGGCCTGCCAACGTGGGCAGGGGCACGAAGCCGGTTCCGGCCACGGGCTGGCGTGCGGCCCACTCCAGCGTGCGGGTCGTCGTGGTACCGACACTGACGATCCTCCCGCCCTGACGCCGCGTGTGGTTGATCGCATCCGCCGTGGCCTGGGAGATAGCCGCCTGTTCCCCTTGCATGCCATGGTCTTCCAGCTGGCGGGAACGCACGGGCGCAAAGGTATCCCGCCCCACATGCAGGGTCACCGAAACCACGCCCGCCGTGGCGTCCCGGAGTTGATCCAGCAGTCGGGACGTGAAGTGCAGACCTGCGGTAGGCGCGGCGGCACTGCCCGGCACCCGGGCGTAGACGGTCTGGTAGCGCTCCCGGTCGCCCGCAAAGTCCTTGATATAGGGCGGCAGGGGAATCTGGCCGAGCTGGCCCAGCGCCGTCGGGTCCAAAGGACAATCCGACGTGATTACGCGCACGCCATCGTCCCGGATTTCCGTGACCCGGACCCGCTGTCCCATGCCATGCTTCCCCTCCAGCATGAGTTCCAGATCCACCGATACCGATCCGCGGATGAGGCAGGTCCAGGCCTGATAGCCGGTATCCAGGGGATCCAGGAGCAGCAGTTCCACGCGTCCGCCGGTCGGTTTGCGGCCCTGGACCTGCACCGGCAAGACACGGGTATCGTTGTGTACGACCAAATCCCGGGATCCCAGGAATGTGGGCAAGTCCCGGAAATGGGCGTGCTGGACCGCACCGGTACGGCGCTCCAGCACCAGAAGCCGACTGGCATCGCGGGGTTCCACCGGGTGTTGGGCAATGTGGGCGGCCGGCAGATGAAAGTCAAACAGGGAGGTATCCATTTGGGGACAAGCATACACCAAAAACCCGGGCCGCAGCCCGGGTTTCATGCATGCCCGAAGGGTTGTAATCCGGTGTCAGGAACTCACAGGACGTGACTGACGCTTGCGCTCGAATTCCTGCCACAACGCAGCCCGGCGCTCCTTGGCGGCCCGGCGGCCCTCGGCCTGGGCCCGGTCCAGCCGTGACTGGTAGGACGTATCATAGCCGGTCTGGGCATCCGGTCCCAGGACATGGCCAATCAGCCAGCCGCAGGCCATCCCGATGGCGACACTGCAGGCCAGACCCACCCACTTCATGTCGGTACTCCCGTTAACTGGCGGGTTCTATGGCCGCGGATCCGGACACGTCATCCATGCTGTCGCCATTCCTCGTGTCTTCCAATGGCATCAGCAAGGCGAGGATGGCGTAAAGGATGATCATGCCGACGACCGCGGTGACCAGGGCCAGGATGACAAAGGCCAGGCGGATCAGGAGCGGGTCCACCGCGAGCGTCTTGCCCAGTCCTCCACAGACGCCGGCGACCACCTTGTCGTCAGCGCTGCGGTACAATCCCAGGGGGGACTTGCGCGCCTTGGTGCTCCAGCGTGTGGTGGCTTCGCTCACTTTGCGGGCCCCTGCCTTGGCATTGCGGATATCCTGGGTCAGGGATTTGCGGTGGAACTTGCGCAGGATCAGGAAGCCGATCAGCACCAGAATGCCCGGCGCCAGGATGACGTGGGCCACCGCCCCCAGCAATTCAAAGATGCCCAGATTCACCGCCAGCAGGATCATGCCCAGGCCAATCAGGCCGTAGGCGAACCACCGGCCGTGCTTGGCCTGCAACTCAATGGTCGCATCTCCTGTCTTGCCTGTCTCCTGGGTGCCTTGCGGCAGAAACAGCCAAAAGAGCAGGTAGAGGGGCAAGGCCACACCGCCGGTGAAGATGACCAGTGCCAGGTAAAACAGGCGGACCAGCCCCTCCGATGTGCCCAGGAAATCCGCCAGCCCGCCGCATACGCCTCCGAACACGCGCCGGGTCGGATGACGCATCCAGCCCCGGCGGGTAGGGGGAGTCTCCGCGTCCACGCTTGGGTCTTCGTGCGTTTCGGCCCGCATGGTCGGATCGTCCGTGGTGGCCGTATCCACGGGCGGGCTCTCGGATTCCTCGGTCCCGGCTGTGGAATTTTCCTGTGCACTCAAATCTTTCTGTTCGTCCATGGTGGTATGAACCTCTGTCTCTGGCCCTGTGGCGATCAAACGGCCGTCACCGTCATCGCCCTGGTTGGTATTGTAATGATATATACGCAGGGCAGGATCGACAGGTTGCAGACAACAGCAGGCATTCCCAGTTCGACCGTAACGGGGAAACCACCGGCCAGCAAGGAGCTTGTGCCTGCCTTCTGCAGTTTCCCGCTGCCGCGTCGTAGCGGATGGACGGATCAGGCCCCAGTGGTGTTTGTGAAGGTGGATTGGATGCCGGAGGGGTTTTGTTGGCGCCAGGGCCAGGTGAGAGCCCAGCCGGTCTTCCGCGACCGTGCAGGGATGAGGTTCCGCCGGTGGCTGGCTCTGCGGTTTCTCCGGGCCGGGCTGGCCGACACGCGTATTGCCTGTCCTCTGGCCCCCTCGATCACGGCGCTGATGCCCTGCCCGGCACTGAAGCCGTTCGCGTGCTGTGGGGCCGGAGTTGACATTCAGACTTGCCCCGTGACCACCTAATTCCCCCGCAGGCGTTATGATATGCAGGCAAGAGTGAGGCACCCACCACCCTCGGCAAACGATGCACATGTCTCCGCGACGGTTTCTGATTCTTTCCCTTGCCCTCGTCCTGGTCGTTCCCGGTCTGTTGCTGGCAACACGCGCGTGGGCGCAGGCACCCGATGCAGGGACCGAACTGGAAACCACGTTGCGTCTCCACAATCTCGACTTGCGCCGGACGGCTACCTGTACGCTGATTTTTGCCAATGATCAGGGGATCGTGGTGCAGCCCGTGCAGGAAGTGGAGATTGCGCCGCGCCAGACCCTGAACGTGAAACTGGAAAACCAGGCGGCGAACCCCGACGCTTTCCTGGCCGGCACGGTGGACTGCAACCGGCGCGTGACCTCGGTGCTTTTCTACGGCCGCGCCGCGGAGCAAATCTACACGGGCTATGCCGGCATGGATGCGGGTCAGGTGTCCAGCGAGTGGCACATTCTGCACGCCTTCACGGGCTTGGGCACGCCAGCTCTGGCGACCCGCATTGTGATCCAGAATGGGACCGTGGACCCGGTCCCGGTTACCTTGCAGTTCCTGTCGGCAGACGACCGTCGCCTGATCCATGCCCTGGACCTGCCGCCCCTGCTGCCGCTCTCCGCGCAGGAAGTGGATCTGGCCCAAATCCCCGAACTGGCCACGGAAACAACGCTGCGTGTCCGGGTGCAGGCCAGCCAGCCCGTCGCCCTGTTGGTGTTTCAGGATGAGGCAGGTGCCGTCGATCTGCCCCCCCGGTATACCTATGTGCCTTCATCCCACCAGGCCACCCGCTTTTACATCCCGGCCCAATTGGTGAACTTCGAAGGCATGTCCACCACATTGCTGGTGCTCAGCCATGCCACGGAACCCGCTACCGTAACCCTGCAGTATCCCCAGTTTCAGGACTGGACCATGGAAGTCCAACCCGGTGCCGTGACAGCCTTGCCCCTGCCGGATTTCATGCCCAAGGCCAATTACCTGACCCCCGTGGTGCTGTCCAGTTCCCATCCCCTGTCGGTTCTGATCCAGACCGCCCATACGGAAGGCAGCATCGCGGCCCTGTCCGCCACGACCACCGTAGGCCACAAAATCAGTGCGCCCCTGGTCCTCAAGCAAACCCTGGGGTTCTCTTCCGTGGTGATCTGTCAGAACACCAGCGACCAGCCCACCGAGATCATATTCGAGTATGTGGGCGAGTTTGCCCGGGTCAAGTATGTGCCGCCGTACCAGCATTTCGTACTCCGCCTGGCGAACGAGACCCTGTTGCCGGCCACCTTCAACGGGGCCATGATCATGCGGTCCGATCAGCTCATCAAGTGCTTCGTGCTGCAGATACGCGATGACCGGGATGACCGGAATGAGCCCACACCGGCCTCACAGCGCTCCCTGCTCATCTATGAGGGACTGGGGTTTGGACCCTGAGCTCCACGCGCAAGCCGGTCTCCCAGCAGCGTGTGGGCCAACGCCTGCCACTGCTGATCCTGTTGCAGATCACGCCGGTGGTCCACACCTGACGCCAGCGCCCGCAGCAACTGGGCTGCCAGATCGGCCGTATCGCCTGGCTGCGCGACAAACAGGCCCTGGGCCGGACAGGCTTGTTCCGGCCGCCCGGTACGTACCAGGGCCAGGGGGAAGCCATAGGCGGCCGCCAGGACGCCACTGCCGGTATTGTGCCGATAGGGTGCGCACAGCACGGAAGCCGCCTGCAGGTACTGGGCCAGTTCCGCATCCGGAACATAGCGATCCTGCACCATCACGACCTGTTCCAGACCCAGGTGGGCGATTTGTTGCCGGATGGCCGCCTGCGGCATCCAGAATTCCCCCACTATGACCAGAAAAGCGCCAGGATACCGGATCCGGACCGTTGGCAATACGGCAATCAGGTCTTCCAGTCCCTTGTAGGGCCGCACGATACCGCAGAACAGGATCATCTCGCCGGCCAGGGGCAGGCCCAGAGCCTGACGCGCCGCGGTGGGTGACAGGCCCTGGGCCTGCGGATAGTGATAGGGTGGATGGTCCCGGATCACCACGGCCTGTTCCGGCACACGGGACCGCAGAATGTCCTGCAACGCTTCTCTTTCCCCCTGATTCTGCACCAGGAAGCGGTGTCCCTCCTGCAGAACCTGTTGGGTCACAATCCGGTCGTACCAGGACGTTTCGTGGGCGCGCACGTTGTGGCAGATGACATGGACCGGGCATTGCAGGAACCAGGCGTTGAGCCAGCAAAGCCCTTTCAGCAGGGGAGCCAGAGCCGGCGTCCACCACTGCAGAATGAGAACGTCAGGCTGTTGCCGACGCAGACGCAGCATGACCGCGAGCCAGGATAACGGATTGGTACTGTCCAGGCCGAAGTGCGGCGCCGAGGCTCCCAGGGGATTGGGCCCCGCGGCCAGGGGAGTCTCACCGGGATAGAGCCAGCGTGGGTAAAGATGAGTGAAGGAGATGAGCTGTACATCCAGGCCCATCGCTACCAGGGCCTGGTCCAGCAACATGGTGTACTGGGCAATGCCGCCACGCCAGGGATGTACGGGCCCCACCAGGGCCACCCGTCGGATGGGAGCAGGACGGTAGCGGGTCATCTTGGGCCAGGGGAGTCAGAAAGGCACATGCACGGGATCCGGCTGGTCGGGCCTGGGGGCAAGTGTGGGCGCCAGATCCAGGTACCGGACCTGTATGGCAAGACCGGATGGTCCAATGGTCAGGTGCAGCCAGGCCGGCGGCCATAGGCAGAGAGCAGGAGCCACCACATAGGTACAGTCCCGGTGCCCCAGGAGCACCGTTTGCACATCATACTGGTGGGCATGTCCCTGGAACACGGCCCGCACGTTTGGGTGTTTGGCCAGTACGGTCTGCACTTCCTGGCGGTTCCGGACAAAGCTGTCTTCACTGGACACCGCCGAGGCAGCCAGGGGTTGCAGCAACTGGTGCGTACCCACGATCACATGCATGTCCCGGGCCCGGTGCAGCGCCTGATCCAGTCGTGCCAATTCCGCCGGCGCGACTTGGCCGGCCACCGGTGCCCCCGCTGCGGCCTGGGCAATGTCCTGCTCCGTATGGCCCTGGGCATTGAGCAGTTCAAAGTGCAAATTGTGCGCCGGGAACGTGACGCCTGTCCCGCGCTGCGACTGCAGCCCCAGCCGGGCCTCCGTGGGCTGGTAGGTTTCGCCCAGCTTCAGATCATGATTGCCGGGCAGGATATGCACCGGGCAGGACAAGGTGCCGATGCGGGCCAGAAACCAGTCCAGGGTCTGATCGAAGTCCGCGGCACTCATGCCGTAATGGCTGCCCCCACACGTAACGTCACCCAGATGGACCAGCAGATCCAGCGGCCTGCGGGCCACATCCTGCAACAGGGCGGCACAAATCTGTGGGCTGTAGCGCTGCAGCTGGCCCTCAGGGGGCTGGGGGGTACCCAGCCAGAAATGGGTGTCTGACAACACACCGATATGGAGAAGACGGGAAGGCATGCCAGCTCCGGGCGCGGAATGCGGGGTTGCGTGGGGATTTCAGGATACTTTAGGGTAAAATGTGGACCCATTCCCTATTGTATACTGGAGGGATGCGCCGTGTAATGATCGCCAGTGGGTCCCAACTCCGCCTATCGTTGCCGCCAGGGCGCCAACATTGTCTGCCAAACCGGGTTAAAGCACCATGATGCCGCATCGCGCCTCCACCCAAACCATACCGGTGGTCCGCAGTCTGCCCTTCGTGGGCAATGTCCGCGAGATGCTCACCAACCTGAACGAATTCGTGCTTGCCCAATACCTGCAGCACGGTCCCGTGTTCCGCATGCGTGTGCTGCATCGGCCGTTGATCGTCCTCGCAGGACCGGAGGCCAATGCCTTCATGCGGGATGAGGGACACCACTACTTCTCTTCCCGGGATGCGTGGGGAGATCTGGAAAGGGCCATGGGGGCTGACAATCCTTCCATGATAGGACTGGATGGCGAGGCCCACAAGACCATGCGGAACGGGCTGAAATCCGGATACACCGGTTCGACGCTGTATCGGCAGATGCCCCGCCTGATCGAAAGCCTGTTCCATCTGATGGAGGACTGGCCCCGTGACCAGGCCTTCGCGGCTGTGCCCCAGGTCAAGCGTCTGGTGTCGTCCCTGCTGGGCTATATGGCCACCAATCATGCACCGACCGAAACCGTGGATGACCTGGTGCTGTTCTTCCGGGACCTCGTGCAGTTGTATGTCTTCAGGATGAAACCCCGGTTTATGCAGTACATGCCCCGCTCGTTCCAGGCTAGGGCTTCCTCCCTCGGCATGATTCTG
Organism: Caldilineaceae bacterium; assembly: GCA_963664185.2. Lineage (GTDB taxonomy): Bacteria > Chloroflexota > Anaerolineae > Caldilineales > Caldilineaceae > Bin34. The sequence goes on from CAXXOQ010000254.1 coordinate 20,499, forward strand.
CGCATCTGGGAAGAGCACCGGACACCAGACGCGCTGGCACAGGATCCCGATTTTGTCGATGTGGTACATGCCTTTCACCGGAAGCACCCGGAACTGATGACGACCAACGACGCCATCGTGGCTCTCATTGGCCCTTTCCTGGCGGGCCTGGACACGGCCGCCAACGTCACCTCCACCCTGCTGTTCCATGTCCTGGCGGATGCGGAACTGCAACGGGATATTATGGCCGAGGCCGATCAGGCCTTCGCGGCGGGCGTGCCGACACGCCAAAGCCTGGCGCGCATGACCAAGACGCGCTGGGCAGCGATGGAAGCCCTGCGCATGTACAATCCGGCCCCGGGCCAGTTCCGCCTTGTGACCGAGGACTTTGAGTTCCTGGGGTATCCCATTCCCGTGGGGACGCGTTGCCTGGTGGCCCACACGGTGACCCATTACCTGCCGGAATTCTTTCCCGATCCCCGTCGTTTTGATATCGAACGGTATGCCCCCGCCCGCAAGGAACACGCCCAGCCGCATGCCTATGTGCCCTATGGTTTGGGGCCCCATACCTGTCTGGGTGCATCTACCGCGGATCTGCTGTACCTGATCCTGACTGCCGTGCTCTTTCACTACTTTCAGCTGGAATTGCAGCCGCCCGACCAGACCTTGCGCATGACCATGGATCCGCTCTATGGACCGGACCGGAATTTCCGGATCGCCCTGGTGGGCGAACGCAGGCCGCTGGTCCTGCCCGCCGCCCCGTACACGGAGACAGAACCGGCAACGGCCTGTCCGGTTCATGCCCCTGTCACTTCCGGCTAGCGCCCGCCATGTTGCCGAAGGAGTAGCCGCGTGACCCGGGACCGCCATCATCCGCTGCATCCGTTTCCTGACGGCTGGTACGTAATTGAGGAAAGCGCACGACTGGGGACGGAGCAGCTCATCCAGAAGATATGGATGGGAGAGGAGATCATCGTCTGGCGGGATCGCGAGGGTGCCGTGTGCGTGGCGGACGCATTTTGCCCTCATCTGGGGGCACACCTGGGTCCTGCAGCAGGCGGCAAGGTGTGCGAGGGCAATCTGGTCTGTCCCTTCCACGGATTTGCCTATGACACTACGGGGCAGTGCGTGGCAACTCCCCATGCCCCGCCGCCCCGTGCGGCGCGGCTGAAATCGTATGCGGTCCAGGAAGTCAATGGGTTCATCCTGGCCTACTGGGACCATCGCGGCCGCGCACCGACGTGGTGGATTCCCGATTTTTCCCCGGACGGCTGGCCGGGCCGGGCCGTAACACGGCGGACACTCCGCTCGCATCCGCAGGCCACCACCGAAAACTCGGTGGACTTCGGTCACCTGTCGCATGTGCACGGTTACCGGGACCTGAAGCAAGTCGCCCCCACTGCCATTGAGGGTCCCTGCCTGCAGTCCTACTACGCGTTCCGGCGGCAAATGCTGACACCGGGGCTGCGCCGTCTGGGTTTCCCGATGAACATCAGGATCAGTGTCTGGGGATTGGGGGTTTCCGTGGTGGAAATCCACGGGCCGATGGATTTGAACGCATTGCAGTGGGTGATGGCGACTCCCATTGACGGCGAAAGGATCGATCTGTGGCTGGGCATAGACCTGAAAGGACGGTTGCGACTGCCCCGCCTCGGGTTGCTGCCGTCATGGATCAGCCACAAGCTCGTTTCCCGCATCCTGCTGCGCGAACTGGTGCTGGATGTCATGAAAGACGCCGCCATCTGGCAACACCAGCGTTTTCGGGCCAAACCCATATTCGGCCAGGGGGATGGTGACGTGGCGCGGTTTCGCCGCTATTGCACCCAATTCTATCCGCCCATGGAAGCGGCCGCACCGCATCCGGCCGCGGGGGCATCCCCTAACGGCTGACGGTCAGCGCCGGGGTTGCTGCCCCGGGCGTCGGCGGGGCACGGAATGCTACAAGGCGTGGCGCCTTTCCGTGATCGCGAATTTCAGCTTCTTGGCGGGTCCACTGGTCGGAAAGGGGTTGAACTGCAGCTTGTAATTCGCGGGCCGCAGTTCCATCCGGAAATAGTAGGCAATCAGCAACAGATTGATCACCATCTGCAACTCGACCCAACGCGCGCCCAGGCAGGTATGGGTACCCAGCCCAAACGGCGCATAGGCGCCCCGCTTCCGGTGTTCCTCACGGCCCGGCAGATAACGGTCGATATCGAACTGCAGGGGATCCGGAAAGTTTTCCTCCAGGTAATGCGCGGCAGCCTTGGCGATCAGAACCCGGGAACCCACCGGTATTTCATACCCTTCCAGGACGAAGGTATTCATGACATGCCGGATCGTGACCGGTATCACCGTAAACAGGCGGTGCGACTCCATGATCAGGCGATGGGTCACGTCAATGGCGGACATTGACAGATCCTCACGCCCGGGATCCCCGTTGGCGAACAGGGCATCCGCTTCCGCCCGGACTCGCGCGTAGAGTTCCGGATGGGACACCATTGCGTAGAGTGCGAACGCCAGGGCACTGCCCAGGTAGATGCTGGCGATCAGCGGGGTAACAAAGACAAACAGCAGCTCCGTTTCCGGCAGAAACTGGGGATCGTTGTGGTGCAGGCTCATCATGTCGTCAATAAAGTCGCGGGGTTTGCCCTCGCGTTGCGCTGGCGTATGGGCCGCCTGAATCAGGTCAAACAGGTCAAACATTTTCTTGCGCTTTTTGTGCATGCCGGGGGTTTGCAGCATGAATTTGGGGAGGGAACGCTGTACATGCGTCTGCAGTGACCGTTCCTTGTAGGCGACCAGATCCAGAATGTAGTCTGAGGTGTCAATACCGACCGCCAGCCGCGAAACCTGGCTGCCCATCAGGCCCTTGCAGGTGGCGCCTCCCGGCAGCAGATCGCCGACCTGCCACGCACGCAAACTCGCGCGCGCCTGGGCATAGAGTTCATCCAGGCGGCCGGCGAGGGCATTCTGCGAGTAGCCGGCATGTTGCGCCTTGCGCAGACGGTAGTGATCCGCGCCATCCATGCCGGGCAATGTCCTCCCGGCCCCGAATACTTTCTCCCAGTCTTCCAGCAGATCTTTCGTACGCAGATGGAGACGTCCCTTGCGATGCATCCAGGTGTTCGCCTCGGCCCCGGCGATTACGGTCAGTCCCTGCTTCACCAGCGGTGCCTTGAAGGCAAATACCGGACCGTATTCCTGGTGAAGTTCAGCCATCAGCTGCGCCAGGTTGCCATGCCACAGCGATTTCTTCCCGAGCATCCTGAGGAAGTTCACCTGGGGAATCGGCTTGGCGATGGGAGTAGCCAGGGTTGTCAAGCGGATGGAACTTTCCCCCACGGCCTTGGCGATGGACTGGCTGACCAGGTCCATTTGGCTGAGCAATTCGATCCGTTCCTCCGCGCCTTCATACTCCTCTGCCGTCAGCAGGAACCGGAAGGCATCACAGGCGTGTACGAGACCAATGATAATTACATCCCGCGGGTCCGGTATGGTGTCGTCAAAGATCGTACCGAAAATACGTGTCTTCACTTCGATCTGGACGGTGCCATCTGCCATCGGATACATGCCGCTGGACGCGATGTTGCGGTCCAGAGACCAGAACCCGCCGAGATGGTGGTTGAGAATCTTCCGGGCGACCAGACCTTCCAATGCCTGTTCCAGGAGGGTGTCGGCATGGGTCGCAATTTTTTCGATCCAAAATTGCGGGTGATGCGTGGTGGCATCCGTCGCGATCGCCTCCAGTATGGGATCCAGCAATTCGTCACCCGTGGGCGTCGAGTCCGTCAGCAGAAGCGATTCCAGGTCGGTATCAATGCGTCTCTCAAGGGCCAGATCCGCGAGGACGGCCCCGGCCAGCACACAGGACAGTTTCCAGCCCTGGACCGGTACCAGGTAACCGCTGTCTTCATTCAGAAGCAGCAGAATCGTTTCTTCCGCCAATCTCATGGGAGCCTCCCATTGCCATTGCCTGACGCCTGCGGGAACGCCCAATGCCCTCTGTCCCGATCCCGCCTGCCTCACGGCCAGGCGGCTGCCACCGCGGTTTCCGTTCTGCCATGCCGGCGTGTCTGGTGCTGTTCCCGCCCCGGTCGGCCAGCGGGGTCCAGCGCGCGCCAAGGTTCTGCCATCCTGGGCTGAAACGAGAAATGCCAATTGGGGGAACTGCGACGGATCTTCCCGGATCCGGCAGCGGATGGAAGTCCTGCCTTGCCCCGGCCATTCCTGCCCCACAGGCCAAGGTCACCCTATGTATTATAACAGCACAGCGGGTGGCATCGGGGATGCGGAGGCAAAAGGCAGAAAAATTGTGTCATGGTTACCGAGCCAACAACAATAACCGGCAACGGAGCTACCAGGGACGCCTGAGGCCCACCACCATTCACATCCCGGCAGACCCAGAGCCGGGGTCAGGGTATCCGCGGACGGTTACGGTTCCTGTCTGGTGCCCGGAGCCAGTAGCCGCCCCAACCTGACTGGCAGCATTACGCCAGGTGCTGGACTTTTGCCTGCGCCTGGCGTACCAGGTCCGGTACCGGCGTATCCGTATTGATCACGGCCAGCACCATTTCATCCAGGATGGCCGTGACCTCGGGCCAATTGGGCAGACGCGGCAATTCACGTGCTACGTCATGCAGTTGTTCCATATCCTGATAAAAGGGGATCTGCCGGTTGACTTCAGGATCGTGCCAGGTGGAGCGCCGACAGCCGATGCCACCTCCCAGCGTCAAGGCCTTGTCCGCGGCCGCCGAGGCGCAATGGCGCAGAAAGCGGTAGGCGATCGCCGGGTGCGGACTCCCCTGGGCGATGCCCAGAATCCAGTACACGTTGAGCGACGTACTTTCCTGTCCCGTCAACGAGGGCAGTCCGGTAATGGCAACCTTGCCCTTGACCCGGGATTCCGGAATGGTTTCGCACATGCCGGCAAACCCGAACCAGTTCACCATCAGGGCGATTTCCCCCCGGGCAAAGGCCAGCCCGGAGCCTACGGAATCGAGATCCCGCGACTGGGGATGAATCAGGGCATCATCCTGGATCAGCTCCCGGTAGAACGTCAGGGCGGCTACAGCCTCAGGCGTGTCCAGCTGCACCCGGTTGTCGGGGGTCAGGGCGGAGCCCCTGCGGGTCCAGAGCTGGAGATGAAAATCATAGATGGTGTTATGGGCGTCCGGGAAGGCCGCCAGCACCGTACCGTACAGGGAGTCCTGGGGTCGGTGAAAGAACCGGGCCACATCCACAAAATCATCCCAGGTGCGGGGTACGGCCAAGGGGCGGCCGTGCTGGGCCGCAAAGGCGGCCTGATGGGCGGGATCTTCCAGCAGGTCCTGGCGGTAGATCAGGCATTCCGGGCCATCATGGTACGGGAGACCCAGCACCTGATCGCCAAATACCTGCATCTGCCGGAGAGAGGGCGCCCAACCCTCCGGGAAGTCATCCGGCGGATCCGCGGCCAGCCAGGGCGCCAGATCCGTCAGCAGGTGGGCGGCGTGAAACTGGGCCAGCCAATCCGTGGGACAGAAAGCCACATCCCACGTGCCATCCCGTAACCCCCCCTGCGTATAAAGGGAATCGTACAGGGGATGCAGATCCAGGGAAACCGCGTCCAGTTCCAGATTCAGGCTTTCCTGGGCACAGAAGCGTTCCCATTCCCGCTCCATAGCCTCGGCGAAAGGGTCAAACTGGCGCACGGCGATGCGAAACGTGTTGCGATTCATGGGATTGGGTTCCCTTAGGCAGGATAAATGCTCTTGGCCCCGTCCGCACTGGAGCGACAGGCCGCATCCGTGACCGCCATGGTCTTGAAGGCATCGGCCACGGCGGTGGGCAGTACCTCGCTCTCACCATTGACATAGCGCATCAGACTGCCCATACTGCCGATGAAGGCTTCCGGGAACCAGCCGCCTTCCAGTTCCACCTGGTGCCAGGCGGGATCGGGGTACGGGTCCTCCGGATCCACAACGCAATATTCGAATGTGTCGGGAACCCCTTCCGGATAGTTCATGAGAATGCCCATGGTGGCCTTGATGGCGCCCCGGCTGCCTTCCCACTTGATGAACGATTCCTGGTGGCGCATGCCGTACCGGTGGAAGTGATTGGTCTCTATGTTGACCCGGAGCCAGGGCGTATATTCCAGACTCACCAGGGAACGGGAACCGTGCATGCGGGGCACATCCGGATGGGAATGGGTCAGGGCCCGGACACCGCGGGGTTCCCCCAGCAGGGCACGCACCAGATCCAGGTGATGAATGCTGTGATAAAGGAATTCGGCATAGGGCACTTCTTCCAGGAAAGGCCACATGTGCCAGGGCGTGTACACATTGACCCGGACTTCCATATCCAGCACTTCACCGATCACCCCCTGTGTGATAAGGCTTTGTGCGGCCAGTACGAAAGGGGCCCAGCGCAACTGGAAGTTGACGGCGGCCACGAGGTCCTTCGTCTCACAGATCTGGCGGATCACGCGCGCCTGCGCGAAGTCATCCCCCAGCGGCTTCTGGATCAGGACCGGCGCGCCATCCGGCAATTCCTGAATCACATCCGGTATGTGCCGGGCCGGGACCGCTACATCAAAAACGGCATCCTCCGGGGCCTGGCGCACGGCATCGGCCAGGGAAGCGTACACCACCGGCACCTGGAAATGCTCCGCCATGAATGTGGCCCGGGCCTGGTCCGGATCGAAGAGGCCTGCCACCGGGTACCCGGCCAAGGCATAGGCCGGATAGTGGGCATCGTGCACGATGCCGCCCGCACCCACACTGACAATCGGTCGCGGCCGGGCCGGCCGGGGAATGGCCTGGTCGATGCAGATAGACGTCATGGCGGCATCCAGGATACTGGCAGGCGAGGGTACTGGACAAATTATAGAAGACTTGGGGCGGGAACCCAGCAGGAAATGTCAGCCCGCCACGCTTAAAAAAGATACAATTGTATCTTTTTGGATACCGGTTCTCCGGGGCTCAGGAATGCGGAACCGGTGGGCTGGGAAGGGAACTGCCTTCAACCGACAGTCACAAACGCCGCCCATTCCCGCACGATCTGCTGCCGGGTCTGCGGATCCTTGAAGCCATGCATGTAGGGATCGTGCCATGAACGCTTGCGGGACTGGTAAATGTCAACAAACCCCTGGCGGTCGCCAATCACGACCCGCGCAAACTGGCGACTGATCAGCCCCAGGCATTCGGCCTCAATCCGGGCCTGCTGCAGATGCAGACAAAAGGCATGGCCCTTTTGCAGTTCAATACGCTCCAAATCTTCCTGGCGCACGGGCTCCGCGGCCGGTTGCGGTGACAGCGCCCCGCGGGCCAGGGCATCGGCACGATCGTTGAAGGCATGGCCGGAATGGCCCCTGACCTTGACCCATGTCACCTGTACCGGCCATAGGGGAGCATCCTGTTGCAGCCGACGCGTAACCGGTGTGTTGGCTTTCCAGCGCCCACTGGCCCACTCGGGCAGTCCCCTGAGATCATGGGCAATGGTAACGTGTGCCACGCCATGCTGGCGGCACCATTCTATGGCCTTGTATACGGCGGTTACTTCACCCGGGATCTGCCGCGATCCGGAAGCCAGAATAGCGGGCAGATCCTGACCGAACAGTGCTTCTTCCTCCGCCACTTGTCCCTGCAAGGCAGCAATTTCGGCGCCATCCCTGACCACCGCCACGCCATAGGTCACCTCGCTACCGCGATGGGACCCATCCACAAAGGCCCAGTAACCGACAAATTCCATATTCTTGCGCTTGGTTGCTTCCCGGTCGCTCATTGTAAGGGAGACGCCATGTATTCGTCGAAACGGCAAGCTTCCGGGCCCGATGCCGGGAACCGACGCTTGCAGATATCGGGAGGCCAATCCGTATGGCAGAGAGAAGATCCCATCCGCATGGCCCGGCGTTTCCCGATGAGACATGTCTCCGACAAGAAACTGTCCTGTCCACTCACGCCCTGCCTCACGGGCCGTCCCAACATGGGGAGTTGTATGGGGCGCCACACAATTTTGGCACCGCCCATATCCCCACCTTGATTCCGACTGGTGTAGGGAGCCGTGTGGCACATTCAGGCGTAACCTGCAACTTTAATTTGCCTCGCCAGTGTTTATGTTACAATGGGCATGATGAAATTCGGCTATGTCCGTGTCAGTACGGATGACCATCACCCCAACTTGCAGACTGATGCGCTGCGGCAGGCCAACTGTGAACGCATCTTCACCGATACCTGCAGTAGTTCCGTGGCCTGCGCCGACCGTCCCGAGTTGCAGGCGCTTTGCCGACAACTGTGCCCGGACGATGTGCTGGTAGTCTGGCGTCTGGATCGGCTGGGGCGCAATCTGAAGGATCTGCTGGGCTTCGTGAATGAACTGAAAGCGCGGGGCGTCCAGTTCATCGCTCTCACGGAACAGATGGACACCACCACACCGAGGGGCCAGCTGGTTTTCCACATATTCGAAGCCCTGGCTGAGTACGAGCGCAGCCTGATCCGCGAACGGATAAACGCTGGCCTGAAGGCGGCCCGGGCCCGGGGCCGGAAAGGCGGACGCAAGCGCAAGGTGGACGCCAACATGCTGCAACGAGCCTCAACCATGATGGCCAGTGGGACCTTCAGTGTGTCCGAGATCTGCCGTGTCCTGGGCATCACCCGCACTACCTTCTACCGGCATCTGAAGCCAGACGGAACCCCCCGCCAGAGACCGGAGACGGACGCCTGAACACGGTCAGGCAATCTGACTGTCGCTTGGGGTAACATGCACATGATCACCTCGCTGCAACTGGGCAATTTCAAGAGCTTCACGGATGAGACGCTGCAACTGGGGACTTTCACGGTCATTGTGGGTACCAATGCCAGTGGCAAGAGCAATCTGCGGGATGCCTTTCGCCTTCTGCATGGTATCGGTCGTGGCTACACCCTGGCGGAGATCATTGGGGGCAAATACGGTGCAGGGGGGCAGACAGAATGGCCTGCCATACGGGGCCACTTGCAGGAACTGATCCGCTTCGGACAACAAACCTTTACCTTGCAGGTATCCCTGGAGCTGGGCTGTGTCAAGGCGCGATATGTCATTGCAGTCAGCACTGTACCCGAGTTCGGAGGAAGCTACCGCGTCACAAGGGAAGAACTCTCTGTGGATTCCGAAAGAATCTATACCAGTCATCCGGGCCTGGGAGACCGTCGTGTGCACGACCAGAAGGATGATACCCATTTGCTTCTGCGCATGGCCAAGGGCCGCAACCAGAAAAAGCTTGGGTATCGGATTGCCGTGCGTCCGAATCAGCCGGCCCTCACCCAGATCCATGAACATACGAACGTCCTGCGTAGGCACAAGTTCCATGTAGCCCAAGTCATAACCCACTTGGCCGACATGCGTTTCCTGGATCTGATACCGGAGCAAATGCGACAACCGGCCTTGCCGGGACAGCATATTCTGGGCGACAGCGGTGAGAACCTGGCCACCATATTGCAGACCATTTGCGACGACCCGCATCGCAAGCAGCTCTTGACCAGCTGGACCAATGAACTCACACCCATGGATATCCTGGATTTTGCATTTCCCCAGGATCCGCTCACCGGTCGGATCCAACTGGCGATCTGTGAAAGCAATAGCCGTCGCGTGTCGGCCTATAGCGCCTCAGACGGCACGTTGCGTTTTCTCGCCATGCTGGCGGCCTTGCTTGGTCCCCATCCCGCGCGTCTTTATTTCTTCGAGGAAATCGACAATGGCATACACCCGTCGCGTCTGCATCTGTTGCTTGATCTGCTGGAAGGCCAAACAGACGGAGGCAAAATTCAGATCGTCACCACCACCCACTCCCCCGCCATGCTGGCGGCCGTGAATACCACTACCTTCAAGCACACGTCGGTTGTGGCACGCTTGCCGGACTCCGAAGACGCCATCATTCGTCCTCTATCGGCACTGCCCCGGGCAGCTGCCTTGCGCAAGGAACAGGGACTGGGATCTTTGCACACCTCAGGCTGGATGGAAGATATCCTCTACTTCATGCGTGAAGAAGAGGAACCCGTATGCACATCCTGATCATGCCGGAAGACTTTCGCCATGATCAATATCTGCTCCAACCGCTTTTCGCGTCATTGTTCCGCAGACATCTCCGACTACCCCGGGCGAAAATCGTGGTGTGCCAGAACCCCAAACTGGGAGGCGTAGGGGAAACCCTGAAACGGGCGAAGATTCAGGCTGTTGTTGAACGTTATCAATACAGGACAGACATCTTTACAGGGATGGCGATACCGCACGCAGAGGGGCCCTTGACGCGCTCGAGAGCCACATGCAAAACACGAACCGTTTCTTTCTTTTTGGCCAAGAATGCCTGGGAAGAAATTGAAACCTGGATTCTGGCCGGGCTGGATTTGCCAAAAGACGGGAACTGGGCTGATGTGCGCGCGGCCATCCACGTCAGGGAAGAATATTTCGATCAGTTGGTCAAAATGCGTGATATCTATGCCGGTCCAGGCCGGGAACACAAGGACTTGGGTCGGGAAGCCACCTGGCGCATAGCAAGAATTCGGCAACTGTGTCCAGAAGACTTTGGAACTCTGTCCCAGCGTTTGGGCTGTTTGTTATCCCTGCCTTAAGCGCCCCGTGTAGACAAGGGTAAAGATAGAATCTCCCAAACCAGCATGGCATTCGTCTTTTTTCTCTATAATTGG
>CAXXOQ010000255.1:0-7762 GCA_963664185.2 Caldilineaceae bacterium
TCCAGCAGTTTCAGCTCCGGAACATCACCAGAAAGGCCAGCATGAACAGCGCCCCGGGAAACATGCGCTGGGCCATAAAGCCCAGGACGATGGAATTGTTTTTGCCATCGAAATTGAAGCGGGCCAGGGCATAGCCGGCCATGGAGCCGATGACCAGGGCAATGCCCGAGGACACGAACGCCACGATGATGCTGGTCGTGTAGGGTTGCAGGAACCAGGTCAGGCGTTCCACAAACAGGTACTGCCACGCATGGAGTCCCGGCTGGAAATCCACAAACGGGATGTAGGTGGCCTTCACCGACATGTCAACCGGATTCTTGAAGGACGTAATCACCACCCAGTACATCGGAAACAGCAGCACCAGGGACCACAGAATGAGAATGCCATAGGCGACAGAGGTGATGAAGCGTCGCTGCCGGGAAATGCCCATGATGTTTGCAGTACTCCTGTCAGGGTCAGTCCGTCTGGGTCATGGCGCGGCGGGAAAGCACCAGGAAGGCCCCGCCGAAAATCACCATCACCAGGAGCAGGAAATAGGACTGGCTGCTGCCAAAGGCCAGATCACCGCCTTTCACGCCGGCCCGATAGATGGCCAGCGTCACCGATTCGGTCGCTTGGCCGGGACCACCGCCCGTCAGGACCATGATGATATCGACCACCTTGAAGGCATCAATGATGCGAATCAGGAGCGCGGTGGCGGCAATCGGCATGACCAGGGGCAGGGTAATGCGGAAAAAGGTCTGCCAGAACGAAGCCCCGTCAATGGAGGCCGCCTCCCGCAGATCGTAGGGTACGCTCTGGAGACCGGCCATCAGCATCAGGATCATGAAGGAACTCCACTGCCAGACATCGATGACCATTATGGTCACCATGGCCCAGGTGGGATTGGTCAGCCAGGCCACCCCTTCAAAACCCAGCCAGCGCAAAAACGTATTGATGGGCCCGATATCCTCCTGGAAAAGCATGCGCCCCACCACGAAAGATACCACCACCGGACTCACCATGAGCGGCATCAGGAACCAGGTCCGGAACAGCTTCAGGCCCCGGGTGACATTGTCCAGACACAACGCCAGGGTCATGCCGATCAGAAACTGGGCCGGCACCACCCCCAGCATAAACACCACCGTATTCTTGACGGTGCGCCAGAAGGAGCTATTGGTCAGCAGCTTCTGAAAGTTGGCCAGACCCACCCATTGTGTCTCCACCCCCACGCGAAACAGGTGCAGATCGGTGAAGGCCGCATACAGGGTCCAGGCGACCGGAGCAATAAACAGCACCGTAGTCATCAGGAGGGATGGCGACAGCAGCAACCACTTCCAGATGTTGTCGCGCATCGAGAACTGCAACATCCCCCGGGGAGGCCGCGAACTCTGGACGGTACTGGACATACAAGTAAAGAGAGTTCAGAAATCAGGTGTGGGGTGATTTGGCGCTGCCCACACCCGGTGGTTCCAGAGTGTCCGTGGTGGGAGGGGGCCAGCCCCCTCCCACCACCAGTGGTAATCGATGGTCTAGGCTATACCCAAAGTCAGACGGTAGAGTTCGGCCTGGCGTTCCTTGCCACCCATGCGATCGCTGATCTCATTGAATGTGGCCGCAACTTCATCCAGGGCCGTTTGCGGGTCGGCTTCATTCGCCAACGCCTTGGAGGCACCCAGTTCCAGCGCATCCCGGTACTGCACCCAGCCACCAAAGGCCTGATCCGTAACGGCATTGGGGTGGTCCAGCGTGGCACGGGCTGCATTCAGGTAATCCGTGGCAACTTCCTCGCCCAGCTGCAGGGGGCCGTTGGCAAACTCATCCACGGCCTCCAGCTGGCTGAAGCGGTAGGGACTGGCCCCCGTCAGATTGGTAACGAACCACAGGCCGGATTCCGGCTTGGTCAATTCAATGGTCATGTCCCAAACATGCTCAATGACGGCATCGTCCGTCAGGGCGGACACCGCAATGACCCAGCCCCCAAAGGCGTGGAAAGGCGCGGCACTGGGCTCTTCAAAGGACTCCCAGCCGCCCTCCTTGCTGTTGTACACCTCATAGGAGCCCGGCAAGGTGTTGTAGCCCTGCAAGCCCTGAATGACCGAGAATTCACCGGCTGCCGCGGTGGTCACGGCATCCCAGTTGTAGGTCTGCACCACACGGCCCCCATTCATGGCATTGAGGGAATCGCCGTAGGTGAAACCGGTGCCGCCGGGTGGCGCCCAGTTCTGGTTCTCTTCGACCCATTCGGTGAGCGCCCGGACGAATCCGGGGTTGTTGACGCGGGCTTCGCCGGTTTCAATGTCAATGAAATAGGAGGGATCGTCCGGATGCTTGGCATAGGCCGTGGCCCGGGAGTGGAAACCCCACCACAGGGTATCGCCCCGCTTGTTCATGCAGGCAATCCCGTAATCGTCCTCTTCCCCGTTGCCATTCCAGTCCGTGCCGGTGAAGTATTCGGCGATGGCGCGCCATTCGTCCCAGGTGGCAGCACCTGTTTCCGGATTCAGGGCAAATCCCATATCCGCCTCGAACGCATCGCTTACCGCCGCATCGCCAAACAGGTCCTTGCGGAACGAGTAGTAGTGAATGTCACCGTCGTAGGGCAAGGCATATACCTGGCCGCCCCAGGACAAGGTGTTCACGATACTGGGCAGGACATCCTCAAAGTCAATGGCATCCAGAACATGATCCGGAATCGGGTACAACGCCTGCGCGTTGATCACATCCGCCCGGGCGTTGGAGGGGAACTGGAATACATCCGCGAGGTACGTATTGGTCGCCACGGACTGCATGATTTTGTCTGTCAGTTCCTGCTGGCCAAAGGAACCACGTTCCCAGTCATAGCCATTCTCCTCGATCCAGGGCGCCAGGAAACGTTCTACGCCCGCGCCCATGCCTTCCAGACCGGCATAGCGAATCACCACCGGTTCCGTGCTGGGAGCGTCTTCCGCCATCCCACCGTCAGCCGGTTGCGGTGTAGCACAAGCTGCCAACAGGGCTACACCTGCGGAACCGCCAGCCAGGCGCAAAAATCCTCTGCGGGTCAGGGTATTGTTCATAGGACTATTCTCCTTTGGAGATACAGAATGCCGTGCACACAGGGTGCACTCCAATTAAGGTTAAGCAGAGTACTTAATCGCTGCACTATAACATCTGATACTGTCCAGTCCCAAATAGGCCCTTATCTTCTGCAGTTTTCGGCTGTCGGCAAAGGGTTACAGGCAACAAGCGCAAAGGCCAGATCCCGGCACATGCGCGGTCCGCAGCCCCAAGGGCTGCGGTTCATCGGCATCTGTTCCTTTGCTCACAACTTTCTGACGACGGATTCAAAGCCTGCCTGTCCTTGCGGGCCGTGTTCACCAACAGGTCAGCCTTTGCCTGTTTCTCCTGGTTCTGCCCCTGCGGGCTGTCATCGGCGGGGGCGGGTAGAGGGAGCCTGATCCGGTCCTGCCAGGTTTCACGAGCATGGTGACCATCAGGTACGACCAGATATATTCCCTTTGTTTTTCGGCCGTTTCCTGTGAGATAATGCCTGAGTCGCCAGCGCCAGAATCAGAAGCAGGAACACACTGTGAGGCTGGCTTGGCCCCTTTATGAAAACCCGGGAACACAAGAGGCAGGAGGTATGCCACCATGGCCGGTCTGACTGAGTGTCAACTGCAACACTTTGAAGAACACGGGTTTGTCAAAGTCGAGAAACTCATGCCCCAATCTGTCCTGGACGACCTGATTGCAGAATACGGCGGTGTCCTGGACACGCTGGCAGCGGAGCTGTATGCCGAAGGCACGATTGCCTCCACCTACGATGACTTGCCTTTCGGCGAACGCCTGACCGCTGTCTATCAGGACAGTGGCAAGGTGTATTCCCAGTATTTTGACTTTCACCTGCCCGGTGCCGCTACGGAAGAGGATACCCCTTTCTGGACCGGACCCGCGGTATTCCATGCCCTGACCCAGCCCGATTTGCTGGATGTGGTAGAGAGCCTGATCGGACCGGAGATCTACTCCAATCCCGTGCAACATGTGCGGATCAAGCCGCCGGAACGCCTGTCCCCCACCGCGGATGGCTTCAACGCCCTGATCCAGGCCACACCCTGGCACCAGGACAACGGCGTGGTTATGCCCGAAGCGGATGAAACCAACATGTTGACCGTCTGGTTCCCGCTGCTGGATGCGCCCATTGAGAGCGGTTGCCTGCAGGTCATTCCGCGCAGCCATCGCCGCGAACTGCTGATGCACTGCATGGGCCAACAGGGCGTGCATGTCCCCGATCAGGTGCTGGAACTGGAGAGTGCCATACCCGTCCCCATGGAAGCGGGAGACGTGCTGTTCATGCACCGCCATACCTGTCATGGCTCCCTGTCCAACGTCAGCGACAGCATCCGGTGGAGTTTTGATATCCGCTACAATCCTTCGGATCAGCCCACCGGCCGCGGTTTCCTGCCTGGCTTCGTGGCGCGCAGCCGCCGTGATCCTGCTTCGGAACTGCGGGATGCGGCAACATGGAACCAGATGTGGCTGGACACCCGGGCCAACCTGGCCGCCAAGAGCCTGGATGACGTGCACATCTATCGTTGGGACGGCGAGGCGGCGGTCTGCGCCTGATCACAATCTTTCCCCGCACGCATTTGCTTGATGCATAGCCTGCGGGGAAAGGCAGTCTGTGAAGCCAAGTTGCTTTGCAGGCCTGATGACAGGTGCCATGCAGTGTTTCGATTTCCGATATGCAATAGGCACCTCTCACAAACTGGCATTTGTCCTGCCGTATTACGGCGCTGGGTGCTAACCTGATTGGCCGGCCATGGGACGACGAATGCAAGCCTGTATGCCGGTCGTCTTATCACATCCAATGGGTATGGCTCAGACTTGGGCAGTTTCTCACGACTTGCATTTTTGCCCTGATGGCACGCACTGCGCCTTTGCACGCCAGGGAATTGGCTAGGTGCCAATTCCTGACTTATACCAATTGGGTTTGATAGGGCAACATCCATGAAGTCTGTAGACGAAGTGTCATGCGCAGTCCATACCGAGCGAATTGGTATTGTCTGATCCCCCATTCCAGAAGCGGTACCATGCGTACACAACAAAGTCCAGTCGCGAGTTAGCCCATCCAGACTCGGTCATGGCAGCCCACACGCGGGCCCCCATCAATTTGGAAACTATCCACAGGAAGCATCCATGCCCTTGCCTATTCGCTATTCAGAAGCCGGACGGGGTTGGGACTCGAATTTTGTCGCTTTTGCGGCAACGAAACCTTCCGCTGTTCTGCGGAAGCTCAACGACTTTGTCACGCATGCATCGCACCAGGAAATCAGTTCCTGGCAAGCTTCGGTTCCTCATCTGCAACGCGAAGTGGATGAGACAATCCGGATTGATGCCGAATCAGGGCAGTACACGGCCATTTTGGAGTATCGTCTCCCCCTGGAAATGCGGCGTGTGGATGCCCTGTTCCTGTTGCACGACAGGATCGTAGTCATTGAGCTGAAAGGCAAGGAACTGCCTTCAGAGGCCGATATTGATCAGGCCCATGCCTATGCCCGGGATCTGCGGTACTACCACCGGGAATGCCATGACCGGGAAGTGAAAGCGGTTGTGATTCCCCACCCGGATGGAGGGGAAGCGCTTTTCACGTCGTGGCGTGGAAGTATGCCCGCCCCAAGATCTGGACTCCTATATGGCCGCGATCAATACCAAGGCCTGTCCCACACCGGTGAACCCGCAGCGTTTTCTGTCAGGTGATGCCTACAAACCCTTGCCCAGCCTGATTCAGGCAGCCCGTGAGTTGTTTCAGCAACAAAAAATGCCGCAGCTGTGGCAGTCCCTTGCGGCGACAGACGGGGCAGTCCATCGGATCGAGGAAATTGTACAGGACGCCGAGCGAACGCGTACCCGCAGACTGATTCTGTTGACGGGCGTGCCAGGTGCTGGGAAGACATTGGTAGGCCTTCGTCTGGTCCATGCAGATTTTCTCGACAAACTGGACCGTACGGGCCAGGGAGCCCCTGCCATATTCTTGTCCGGGAATGCCCCCCTGGTTGAGGTGCTTCAATATGAAGTGAAAAAGGCAGGAGGCGTCGGCAAAACATTCGTCCGTGGCGTAAAGGATTATGTCAGTTATTATGCGTCAAGTCATCGATCGATCCCACACCATGTCTTGGTGTTTGATGAAGCCCAACGGGCTTTTGATGCCCAAACCGTCGCCCAAAAACACGGCATCCCCTTGGAGCAGGCGGATTCGGAACCCCATCATTTCATAGCATTTGCCGAGCGTCTGCCCGATTGGGCAGTAGTCGTGGGCTTGATTGGAACGGGTCAGGAAATCAACAAGGGTGAAGAAGGGGGACTCGGCCAATGGGAAAACGCCATCCGCGAGTCTCTCCAGTCCCGTCAATGGCATGTCCATGGTCCCCCAGACATTGCCGATCACTTCAAGAACACAGATTTTGTTCCCGACAATGCACTGACCCTGAATACCAGTCTGCGTTCCCACTTTGCCTTGCATCTGGACCGGTATGTTGACCATCTGGTAAGCGACAACGAACCCAAAAATGAAGAGTGGCTGAAAACCGTAGCAGTCTCTCTGGAGCAGCAGGGCTTTGATCTCCGTCTCTGTCGACATCCTGACACGGGCAAGGACTACCTGCGTGAACGATACGGTGATCAACGTGAAAAACGATTTGGCATGATCAGCTCCAGTCGCGACAAGACACTGACAAAAGATCTCGATCCAGAGTTCTGCTTCCCCCAGATATCCTTCCAATTGAAGTGGCAATATCCGATAGGTCCATGGTTTGCGGATGATGAGTTCCATCCAGGTGCCAAATCCTGCCGCCACCTCAACATCAGCATGACGGAATTTGAAACACAGGGGCTGGAGCTGGACGGAGTTCTACTTGGGTGGGGCACAGACTTCCTGCGTCAGAATGGCCAGTGGAACATCAGCCGAATGCGGAGATATCAGAACAAACGAGCCATCAAGAATCCATTGCAGCTCAGGGCCAACTGTTATCGCGTTCTGCTGACCCGTGCACGGGACGTGACGATCGTTTATGTGCCACCCGTACCGATCTATGATGAGACCTACACCTTTCTGGAACGTATCGGATTCCGGCCACTATAGTATTGCACCATATAGGCAGCTTGTGGATGGAGGCACCTTTGCAGACGTCTCCCCACGACCCTACAATTTTGATGGCGGCCCGTGGGAATACTGACAATCTGTCACTTGGCAACACACTTGGCGATAACAGGCAGGGCCCAGAAGACTGCACTTCCCTGTGATGCAGACCTGCCCTGACAACCTGGAGCCAGCCTCATTGGCAACGCCCTGAGAGAGACCATGCCGTCTGTCGCAGGACGAGCGAGGGGACTTGCCCGACTACTCTCCTGCAGACGGTTTGCCTAGCCTGAAATACCATAACGCGAACCAGGAAGCCGCTTGGAGGCTCTTTGCTTCGGATCCCGATGCCAAAATCTTTGAGAGAGTGCCTTCCAGTCCCCTGACTTACACCTACACAGCAGTTACAGTGGGGCCATGTGGAGTGGATTCCATCCTGGTGGCAGTGCGTTCGCGGATATTGGGCAACCTGTCACGCTAATCGAAGACCACCAGCCACCCAGTTGTCGCCCCAAACCACTGGGCCGGTATCCAGCTACCACAGTCCCTGAGCCTGCAGACCGCTCCTTCTATTGCGCCGCCCTTTTCCGCAGTAACAGCATGAATTGACAAAACACCGTCCTATGGCGCACTCACGGGAAATGCGCAATTGCCGTGGAAATACCG
>CAXXOQ010000256.1:0-9687 GCA_963664185.2 Caldilineaceae bacterium
GTGACCCTCAATCATGGGGGTGCCGTTCCCGCGGGCGATGGCCACCTTGCCGGCCAGGGCTGCATCCACATGGTTCTGATCCAGTTCGGTTTCAATGCCCATCGCTACCGGGGTAGCCACAAACAGTTCCATGGCCTGGACGCCCGCCTCGGTGTCCACATTGAAGTTCTTGTTGTCGTTGTCCCACCAGTCCGTGCCTTCGGACGCCAGCAGACTGCGCACAATGCCGAGATAGCTCTGGGCATCCCAGCCCTTGCTGCTCAGACCCCAGCGGACGACGGTGCCATCCTCTTCAATCTGCAGGGATTGGGCGAGTTCCCACATGGAGGTGTAGGAATCGAAGAACAAACCGCCGTTGGTGGGCGGGAAGTCACCGGCCAGGCCCAGCTCTTCCACTTCGTCAACAGGCACGTTGACCATGCTCCCGACGCCATTCATCTCGGTAGGTACACCCCAAATGTCATCACCCCAGCTATAGGCTTCCACCGAGTCGCCGTTGAACTGCGCGTCAATGTCAATGCCATTGTGGTTGTACACCGCTTCCAGCAGAGGCATGAGGGCATTCTGAATGTGCAGGGGTACCAGAACCTTGCCCATGATGCAGGCGGCTTCCGGCTGGGTGCCGGCCGACAGGGCCGCGATCAGCTTCGTTTCGATGGGCCAAGGCTGGGGAGCAACCGACAGTTCCACCCCGGTCTGCTCCAGATAGAGAGAGGCCAGGCGTTCATAGGCCCCGATGTGATGATCGTACTGCAAACCCCACAACGTGCCGGCCGTGGGCATGGGAGCGCCACCGTCCGTAGCCACAGGGGCTACCGTACAGGCCGCCAGGGCTGTGGCCCCCAACGCCAAGGCCGATCCTTTCAGAAAGGAACGCCGATTCATTTTATGCTGTTCCATGTTCAACCTCCAGGTTGATCGTGAAAGTCAGCATCCCCCCAGGATGGGACATGCCATTGCGCCAGATTGTCCACTGCATTACAGCCCGCTATTGCCACCACCACCACCACTGAATTCCGGCAATGGGTTGGAGTTTCCAGGGCCTTGCCAAGTAACGGTTGGACTTTCCAGCAGATATTGCCATTATATCCAAAAGGGGCCAGAACGGCGCAAACAGATTGGGACTTTTCCGCAGGCCGCGGTGCATTGCCTGACCGCCCTTCAAGGGATTTCCGGTCCCTGCATGGATCCGCCAGGGGTACGGCAGGGTGTCCCTGCGGGCAAGGGATGCGGCATGGTCGCGGTTCTTCCCAAATGCCATGAAAACTGGCACAATCCCTTTGGTGTCACCGGCCTTGTCAGCCACAGATCGGAGCCAAGGGGCCCATGGAGTTGGCCTGTAACTCGGGACGCTGCCAGTTCAACTATCGCCACAGGGAGGAATCCACCGATGCAGGGCCTCATGATGTCCATGCCTATGACGATCAGTTCCATCCTGGAACATGCTTGCCAGAGGTTCGGGGACAAGCAGATCGTGTCCCGGCAGCCGGACCGTTCCTTTCACGTCATGACGTACCGGGAAATGCAGGCGCGCGTCGGGAAACTGGCCAATGCCCTGGAAGCCCTGGGCATTGAGGCCGGAGACCGCGTGGGTACGCTGGGCTGGAATCACCACCAGCATGTGGAAGCCTATTTCGGCATCCCGGCCATGGGCGCGGTCATTCACACCCTCAACATCCGATTGTCCCGTGATCAGTTGTCCTACATCATCAACCATGCCCAGGACAAGGTAATCCTGCTGGACGCTTCACAGATACTCCTGCTGGAAAGTATCAGGGATGAGATTCCCTGCGTCAGGCATTTTGTTGTCTGGTCCGACAGCCAGGATCTGTCGCCCAACCTGCCGGGACAGGTGCACCGTTACGAGGATCTGCTGGCCATGGCCGAGGCCAAGCATGAATGCCCTGTCCAGGACGAAAATGCGGCCATGGGCCTTTGCTACACCAGCGGCACCACAGGCCATCCCAAGGGTGTGCTGTACTCCCATCGATCCATGTTTCTCCATACCCTGAGCACGAATCTGGCCAATTCCTTCGGCCTGTGCGAAGCTGACACCGTGCTGGCGGTGGTACCCCAGTTTCATGCCATGTGCTGGGGATTGCCGTACGGTGCCGTGCTGGCCGGTGCCAATCTTGTAATGCCCGGTCCCTTCCTGGACGCGGCGTCCCTGTCCCAGATCTTCCGGCAATGGAACATCACGGTAGCGTCCGGTGTACCGACCATCTGGAATTCCCTGTATCAGGAACTGCAACAGAATCCCGTGGACATATCAACCATCCGGGCCCTGATCGTCGGGGGGTCTGCCATGCCCCGCAGCCTGACCAAGGCCTTTGAGCAGGAACTGGGGGTGAATGTGATGCATGCCTGGGGCATGACGGAAACGTCACCCATCGGCACGGTTTGCCAGCCACTGACAAAACACGAAGCACTACCGGCAGACGCGATACTGGATATCAAGACCAGTCCGGGTCCCGCCGTGGCCGGCGTGTCCTTGCGGATTGTGCGCGACGATCGGGAACTGCCTTGGGATGACAAGGCCGAGGGCGAACTGCAAATCCGGGGACACTGGGTGGCAGCCGACTACTACCGGATCGAAACACAGACGGAGCATTTCACCGCCGACGGCTGGCTCAGGACCGGGGATATTGCCCGGATCAATGCCGACGGTTACATTTTCATCACGGATCGCACCAAGGATCTCATCAAGAGCGGGGGTGAGTGGATATCATCCGTGGCCCTGGAAAACGCCCTCCTGTCCCATGCCGCAATTCTTGAGGCTACCGTCGTCGCCATGCCGCATGCCAAGTGGGGGGAACGTCCCCTGGCCATCATCGTGCCCCAACACAGGGAATACGGCATTAGCCTGGCCGCTATCCGGGATCATTTGGCCGATGCCTTTCCCCGCTTTTGGTTGCCCGATGCCTTTGCCGTCGTGCCCGAGATTCCCAAGACCAGCGTGGGCAAATACAACAAGAAAGTGATTCGCGAGCAGATTCTGGACGGCAGTCTGGAGCTCCGATCCCAATAGGCCACACGGCAAGGCGTACAACCGGTATGTTGCCGGAAGCCGAAGCCCGTGCCTGCACTAGACCCAAGGCCGCGGCGCGGGGGTGTGGGGAACGGACGGGATTTGGCCTGCAGGGGATTCAGGCCTGTTCCGCCAACAGGAGTTGGGACGTTAGGGGATTGTCCAGGCGAATGGTAACCCCGTCGTATTGGAGGCTGTATCCGGAAAGCTGCACTGCCGTGTCCTCGTTGTCAAAGCGCACCGTGTACATGGCACCCGGATCAAGGCCCTTCCACCGCAAGGTGTAAGAGACGGCGGCGGGATCGCTTAGGCGGAATATCCCGGCCATGGCCCGCGAGCGATCCTTGTGCGCGAGTTCCAGCGCCCCCCAGCCGGTGGGTTCCAGGCCATCGTGACAAGGGGTATGATGGTAAATGCGACTTGCGCCGTGCATGGGTCGCACAAACTCCTTGTACAACCTGACAAAGTGCCGGGCCCGGTGGAGCTGTGCCGGGTTCGGCTCCGCGCCTATCAGGTGGTACCAGCCCATGGTGGCATGCACAAACAGGGCCAATCGGCTCTGAAAGTCAATGTCCGCCGTGCGACCGCAGTATTGGCCAAAGCCAATCAGGCGATCCATGCGTTCCGGCGGTATGGCCATCGACATGCCGCTCGTGATGGAAAAGGAGCGGGGCGCGATCTGATGATCTGTGACCCACGTATGGTCAAAGAACCGCAGGAATCCCAGATCCGTGCGGGCACCGCCACTGGCACAGTTCTGGAATATCACATCCGGGAACTTCCGGGTCAGTCGGCCGTACAGGGCATAGAGATTCTCCACCTGCCGCCAGTACCGGTTCTCCAGCCAATGGCCATGCCGGACCGAATAACCGGCGGCAGCCAGGGGACCGACGTTGTAATCCAAGCGAAAACAGTCCAGGTCATGGCTTTCGATCAGGCGTGTGATATTGGTCTCCATCCAATCCACTACCTCCGGATTGGTGAGGTCTATCAGGCCCGTTTCATAGGGTTCACCGTCATACCGGCGGGCCACCCAATCGGGATGGTCCCGGCGCGTCTGGCTGGCCTGGCCCAGGCGTTCGGCTTCCATCCACAGGCCAAAGAGCAGGCCCCGTTCATGGGCAGACTCGACGAAGTATTCCAGTCCCCTGGGAAATCGGTCCCGGTTGACGGACCAGTCGCCTACCGTCGTAGCCCAGTTGCCATACGGTGGCGTGTACCAGGAAGCATCCAGGATGAAGAGTTCCACCCCCAGCTGGGCCGCCATGTCCATTTCATGGATTACCGCTTCTTCCGTGACTTCCATTTCCGGCCCAATCCCGCTGGTAATGAGACCGCTCCGGCCAGGCACCAGGGGGCGAAAGACACTGCGCCGGGAGTGCTCGTGGAGGGCGTTGATGCAATCATCCAAATCCCCTATGACCAAACCCAGATGCATGTGGGGTGTGGTGATCGTTTCCCCCGCATCCAGTACCCGGAGGGGGGCAGGCCCCGCCGGTCCCGCCCGGAAGGAGAGATTTGCCTCTCCCCGGGCCAGACCGTCATCCAGATCGAATTCAAAGGCATACCCGCCGGAATAGGCCAGGGTTCCGATCAGGTTCTCACCGGTGTGGGTGTTGTTCAGGATGAACATGGGATGCCGATGGCGGTCCCGCCGATAGTGGCCATCAATACGGTAGCCGGCAAAGGGCATTTCATGCCAGTGGAAGTCGCCACAGTTGCCCCAATGCGTGTCCCGAAAATAGCCCAGACGGTAGGGTGACACTTCTCCATACGTCAATCCCTGCAGTTTCTGGAAGATGCCGGACCATATGCTGGCCGCCGAAAGGGGTATGGGCTCTTGCGCCAGATTGGTGATCTCCAGCCATCGGGTAAGGAACTGGGTACCATCCAACTGGGTGTGCACGGTCACGGCGACCTGGCAGTACTGGTGCAAGAGGGTAATGGCAAATGCCATGCCGTGTTCCGTCTCTACCGTGGCTTCGGCCTCAAGTTCGAAATGGGAATGCAGCAATTGCCCTCCCATCTCCAGCCAGAAGGCCTGGGGTTCCGCATGGTGCTGCGCAGGAATGCGCTGGTCCTCCGGGTACATGAAGCCGGCCCCATTCCAGCTGCGACCGACCAGCTGGCCGCGAATCAGGGATTCCTGGTAGGTCACCAGGCTGGACCGGAACGACCAGGTGGGATGGGGATCCTCCTGGCGATCCACATTGGTAAATGCGGGTAGCGAATCGAAATTCATGCGTGCTCCTCTTTCCTGGACATGCTGGTTCAAGGCATCCCCCAAGGGAGGGATACAGGGTCAACCGCAGGCCTGTCGCCGTTGTTGCCCCAAGGCAGTTCGTGTGTCCAGCCGGACTCCATTAAATCACTCCAGGGGCAACCTGGCAATGGGCTGCCGGGCGTGGCAGCCAGAGAAACCCCGCGACACCAGAAAATCCCGGATTGGATGCCGATACCTTCCTCCCTGTTCTGAGTCAGTCACGGCTGCCCTCCAGGCATCCCTTCTTGGCCATTATGTCGAGTTGAGACGCCATGTCTTCTGCCCTTGGCCTGCGGGGAACACCAGGGCCAGGCCCGTTGCCTCCTGGCCCAGATCCTGGTCGAGCATGCATCCCGGTGCCTGACCAGAGTTCATTCCTGCTGTAGCCATCCGCTGGCAGATCCGGTAGAATTTCCCCTACGGTGCTACCAAGCACGGATTTCGACCATGACAGGTGTCTGCACATGATTCTGGACAGGCTTGCCCTTACCGATCTCAAGGCGGTGGTATCGGGTGCCGCCAATGGCCTTGGCAAGGCCATGGCCATCGCCTTTGCCGAAGCGGGGGCGGATGTATTCCTGGCGGACCGCGATGAGGTCGGCTTGGCGGATACGACCCAGGTGATTTCCCAATTGGGGCGCAAAGCGGTACCGCATGTGTGTGACGTGTCCGAACCGGACCAGATTGCAGCCCTGTTCCAGGAGGTGGATGCCGTCTTCGGCCAGGTTGACGTACTGGGCAATGTGGCAGGAGATGGCGTACTGGTGCAGCCGGAGGACCTCCAGGTGGATGCCCTGCAACAGGTCCTGCAAAACCTGGTAGTGGGCCGTTTCTGCATGTGCCAGGAAGCGGGCACCAGAATGCTGGTCGGCAACGGCGGCAGCATCATCAACATTGGCTCCCTGGCCAGTATCACCGCCCTGGGCCGGGGCCACATCGCCTACAGCATGGCCATGGGTGCCGTGGTCCAGATGACCCGGGAGTTGAGCACAGCGTGGAGCGGACGCGGGATTCGGGTCAACGCCATATTGCCCGCCCAGGTTCTGAACGCGGGTCTCGCGGCGCGCATTGCCCAGGACCCGGACCTGGAAACCCAATACCTGTCGGGCATTCCCCGGGGTCGGCTGGGCCGACCCGATGACATTCAGGGCCTGGCGGTCTTGCTGGCTTCGCCAGCTTCTTCCTGGATCACGGGGGCGCTCATCCCCATGGACGGCGGCAATCTGGCGATGAATGCCGGCGGTACCGCCGGCAAGGGCGTGTTCTGATGCCTGCCCCGGTGATTGACGGGAGCCGCGGCGTGACGACCGGTATATCCCTTCCCGCCTGTGCACCGGATTTGTTCCGGGGCATGCTCCAGATCCGGGAAACGGAACTGCAGTTGGCCCGTGCCTACAGGGATGGACACATTATGGGAGCTTGCCATACCTACGTGGGCCAGGAGGCGGTGGCCACAGGGGTATGTGCCCATCTGACACCACAGGATGCGGTGTTCTCCACCCACCGGGGCCATGGTCATGCCCTGGCCAAGGGTGTAAGCCCCAATGCTGTGGCGGCGGAGCTTTTTGGACGCGCCACAGGCTGCTCGCAGGGACGTGGCGGCAGCATGCACCTGTTTGCCCCGGAGGTGGGCATGATGGGGACAACGGGCATTGTGGGCCCCAACATTCTCCAGGCGGCGGGTGCCGGCTATGCCTATCAGCTGGCTGGTGGGGATCGCGTGGCGGTAGCCTTCTTTGGCGATGGTGCCGTCAACAACGGGGCCTTTCATGAAGGCATCAATCTGGCCGCCATCTGGGATTTGCCGGTCGTGTTCGTGTGCGAGAACAATCTCTATGCGACCGAAGTGCCGTTTGCGTATGCGGCGGGCAATCCGGAAGTGGCTGTGCGTGCAGAAGGTTACGGCATCCCGGGACAGGCCCTGGACGGCAACGATGTCCTGGCGGTATACGAGGCCGCCTCCGGCGCCGTACAGCGGGCACGCCAGGGAGCTGGCCCCACCCTGCTGGAATGCAAGACGTACCGCACCCGCGCCCATGCGGAAGGGATGCCGGAAGTCGGCTACCGGTCCCAGGACGAAATCGATGCGTGGAAAGAGCGGGATCCCATAGCCCAGTTGCGCATGCTCCTGCTCCAGCACGGCCAGATTGCCGAGGAGACCCTGGTCCAGTGGGAACAGGAGGCCCAGCAGGAAGCCCGGGCTGCCATCGCCTTTGCCCATGCCAGTCCCTGGCCCGATCCCGGGGCGGTTGCGGATTTTGTGGATTCTGCCGGTCCCCCGTCCCAACAGGTGGCAGCATGACCGATTCTTCCCGCATCCTGACTTTCACCGAAGCGGCCCGCGAAGGCCTGGCCGAAGAGATGGAGCGGGATGCCTCCATCTTCGTGGTAGGCGAAGGCATTGGTCCCCGGGGCGGCAATTTCAACACCACGCTGGGCCTGTACGATCGCTTCGGCCCGCAACGCATTCGGGACACCCCCATTGCCGAACGCGGGTTTGTGGGCCTGTGCACCGGGGCCGCCATGGCGGGAGCCCGGCCCATTGTGGATTTCATGTTTCTGGATTTCATTCTGGATGCGTTTGGTGAACTGATCAACCAGGTGGCCAAAATCCAGTATATGAGCAGTGGTCGCCTGTCCATGCCCCTGGTCCTGCGGGGCTGTATTGGGGTAGGGGGCGCCGCCGCCACGCACCATTCCGGCAACTATTATCCTTTCTTTGCCCATCAGCCGGGATTCAAGGTGGTGTTGCCCACGACGCCGCGCGACGCCAAGGGTCTGCTCAAGACCGCGATTCGCAGTGATGATCCCGTACTCTTTCTGGAACACAAGCTGCTGTTGGGTACCCGGGGGGAAGTACCGGCAGAGGAATATCTGATCCCGCTGGGGAAGGCTGCGGTCCGCAACCCGGGCACCGACGCCACCGTGGTGGCCCTGGGTGCGATGGTCGCCCGGTCCGTGGCAGCCGCCCAGGACCTGGAAGAACAGGGCGCTTCCATTGAAGTCATAGATCTGGTCAGTGTGGCCCCCATGGATATGGCCACGGTGGTCGAGTCGGTAGCCAAGACCGGACGTCTGCTGGTTGTGGATGAGGACTATGCGCCCTGTGGGGTGGGAGCCGAGATTTGTGCGCGCATGATGGCCGAGGGCTTCGATTATCTGGATGCCCCTGTCATGCGTCTGAACGGATCCCATGTACCCATCCCCTACAGTCCGCCCCTGGAGAAGGCGGTGGTGCCCGCCACCGGCACCATACAGGAAGCGATCCGCGACTTGCTGGCGGAGTGAATTTGCGTGAACGTGCGCCCCTGCAACAACAGACTTTCCGGGCAGAGCCATGGCCGTTGAGATCGTAATGCCCCGTCTGGGCTGGACCGCGGAGGAAGCTGTCCTGAAGGAGTGGCTCGTGCGCCATGGGGATCCGGTGGCCGTGGGGGATGTGCTCTTCAGCGTAGAGGGCGACAAGGCGGTGGAGGAAATCGAAGCCCTGGATCCGGGCATACTGCATATCCCGGCCACATCGCCACCCCCCGGGCAAAGCGCTCCCGTAGGCACACTTCTGGCCTACATTCTGACGCCGGGGGAAGCCCCTCCCGCAGCGGACGCAGCGGCCTCTGTCCCTGCAGCAGACACCGAACCCGCCCCGGACGCCACCAGCGCGCGCGTCCTGCCTTCCTCCACCCCCCGGAGTCAGCGGATTGCCATTAGCCCCCGGGCCCGCAAGTTGGCCGAATCCCTGGATCTGGACTGGTCAGACATTGAGGGCAGCGGTCGGTCGGGCCGGATCGTTGAACGGGATGTGCGTGCCTTGCATGAATCCCTGCACCGGGCGGTAATTTCCCCGGTGGCGCAACGCCTGGCCCGGGAAATGGGTATCACGGAAACGGCACTGGCCCAGGCATTTCCGGGGCAACGGGTGTCGGCGGAGATGGTGCGCAGTCTGGCCGCACCTGCCGCGGCGGTGCCCGAAACCGGGCAGTGTCATCCCATTCAGTCGTACCAGGCAAACGATTGCCGACCGCCTTGCGACCAGCCGGAACCAGAGTGTCCCGGTCACGCTCATGGCGGAGATGGATGCATCGGAACTGGTGAACCTGCGCCGTCAGCTGCAGGCGGACGGCCAAACCTGGGTACCCAGCTACAACGTCCTGTTCATGAAGATACTGGCCCATGCCCTGGCGGAACATCCGGGCATGAATGCCCATGTGGAGGAGAACGCCGTCAGGCGGTTTGCACAGGTCAATATATGTTTCGCCGTCCATGCCGAACATGGTTTGCTGACACCGGTCGTGCAGGATGTAAATCACAAGCGCCTGGAGGATTTGCAGGAAGAGTCCCGCGTCCTGGTGGAGCAGGCCCAGGCCAACGCGTTGCCGCTCCAGGCCATGCAGGGCGG
>CAXXOQ010000257.1:0-16187 GCA_963664185.2 Caldilineaceae bacterium
GGACACCTGCACCCTGACGGCAGCTGCGCTTCCGGGCAGCAGGTCATTGCTCTCCATGTGCAAGTCCAGATTCAGTTCCCGGGCATACGGCGGCACGCGCAGGTTGAGATCGCCCCGCGCCATGGCCGGGACCACGATATCGTCCAGGTCCGGGTTGGGGGCCTGTCCAGTCAGCAGCACCGATACATGCAGGTTGGGCACATGACTTTCCGCAATGGGCACTTGCAACATATGCTGGGCCTGCACAATCGCAATGGGCTGGCGGGTGATCATGCCGGCGCGATTCGTGATTACGGTACCATAGGCCGGCAGGAAGGGAGGCTGGATCAGGATCGTAGCGACATCGCCCGGCTGGTATTCGTCCTTGTCTGCAATCATTTCCACCAGGCCGGAAGACACGCCGGACACAATGGTCTCCCGGGTATCGGTAACCCAGCGCGTAAGCCGGGTGAGATTGGGTCGGCCCTGGGCATCCAGTACCGTGATGTCAATTATCCACTGGCCCGCTGCCGGAAAGATCAGTTCACAGGTAACGGCCGTCACCGCGGACCGCAGCAGGCATCCGGGATCCGTGGCAGACATCTCCGGGACCAGGGGGACTTCCCGGATCGCCTCATCCTGATCCGGGGGGGGGGGTAGGCCTGAATCCGGATCTCCTGCCCTGATACAGGCTGGCCATCCACATCGGTGACAATGACTTCCAGGACATACGGTTCTGTCACCTCCGCCAGGTAGGAGTCAGTTCTGCCCCCTACATACAGGCGGGCGGGATGGATCATAACCAGGGCCGAAGCCGCGAAGGTCTGCTGGGACAAATCCTGGACTGTGGCTTCCACCTGCAGCGTATGCGGGACGGGAAGCAACGACGCAGACGCCGTTACCGTCAGACGGTGTTGGCCCCGCGAATCCAGGACCGCTGCCAGATCGGCACGACTTCCTGCCAACGGGTTCTCCGCATACCCAAAGAATTCGTAGTCCATCCACCGCCATGGTTCCGCAGGCGCGATCCCAAAGTCAAAACGATCCCAGCCAGGCGGCGCATACCGGGCCGTGCGTCCCGCCACCTGCCAGGCAATGGGTGCCCCCTGCAGAGGACCGCCGCCAAAGTACTGGGCCAGCGCACCGAGGGTCACCTCTTCCTCCAGGAAATGGGGGTCTGGCCCAACCGTAACGTCAACTTCAAATTCGGGTCGCCGAAACTCCTCAATGCGGAAGGACAGGTCATGGTACTGACCCGGCTCCCATCCCCGATTGCCCAAGCCCACAATTTCGAACTGCACATAGGCCGATCCGGAATTGGCGTTCTCGGGTACGGCGAAGCGGAAATGCAGGGCGCCGTGTGCGTCCAGGTGCGTATGGCCTTGTCCCAGTTCCACGCCCCTGGCGTCATGAATGCGGTACTCAATGCGGGCCCGAGGATTCTGTGCCCAGGTCACATCTCCC
Organism: Caldilineaceae bacterium; assembly: GCA_963664185.2. Classification (GTDB taxonomy): domain Bacteria; phylum Chloroflexota; class Anaerolineae; order Caldilineales; family Caldilineaceae; genus Bin34. The sequence goes on from CAXXOQ010000257.1 coordinate 1,444, forward strand.
TCCGGGAAGAACTCCACCTGGCGCACCCAACCCTTGATCTCTACCTCTTCCCCCGGCCGGTACAGATTTCGATCCGTAAAGACATGCCATTGATGATGGGATGGTTCCCGGGGCCAGGCCCAGCGCGATTCGGAATACAGGTGCATCTCCTGGGGCAGGAATGCCCTGTCCTGTCCATGCTGGGCGGCAATGAGACCGGGGACATCCACCACCCCCGTTATCTGACAGCTCAAAGTAGGCATGGCCCGTGGCGTCGGTAACCGCCGTAATCTTCTCCGGGAGCAACTGCAGGTCCACGTTGGCCAGAGGCTCTCCTGTGGCCAACGAGGTTGCATGCACTACCAGAGACTCCTGATCGGCATAGGCATCCAGCCCCAGGGCCGTGGACTGGATCCAGGTAAGAATATGCTCGTTGCGTCCCCCGAAAAAGGCTTCCAGCAGGGAAGGCGGTGGTACCAGCACCATCATGAGATGGCCCTGTCCTGCTTCCAGATACGGATTCAAATCCAGCACCGTGCGGGTCGTCCGGGTCGCCGAGGATTCCAGTGACAGCGTGGTATCCAGTACCGGCTCGCGATCCATGTACGCAGCGGGATTTCGCTGTCCGCCCTCATCGCGGAGCAAAAGGAAGTCACGCCAGTCACTGGGCTCAACCGCATAAAGGAGAACGCGCAGACGGTTCAGATTGCGGGTGTAAAGGGCATACTGGCCTTCGTTGTGGGGATACAGCACTTCCATGGGGTTCGGGAAGTGGAGCGAGGATCGCTGCTCCCCTGTATAGAACAACACCTCCTGCGGGGCACTGAAGGTTTGCCCGAATTCGTCCCGCAAGCCCGGTTCCAGGCGCAGCTTGTATACCGTGTTGGGTGCGGTGGGGCCTTCAATATACATGCCGCCCCAGGGATACACACCTACCGTACCACCGGGCAAGGGGGGATCGATGCTCACCATCTCCGCCGTCAGGGTATCCGGTTCCAGGCTGTGATTGAAATCAATGAAGAAACCCTCGCCTGGCAGGCAGGCTTCCAACTTGCTTCGGCAACTGGAGTAGGCGATTTGCAAGGGACCAAAGGTACGCAGGGACACCCGCTGCGCAGCCTGGGTGGTCAATGGCCCTTCAGCCGAAGGGGCGCCCCTGGCAACATTTACCGTAAGGGTTGTATTGGGCGAGATAGGCTGCAGGGGTTGCAGGACGATCGTGCGCTCCGGTACCGTACGGGCCAGAAAGGCTTCCAGATCTGCCGGCAATTCATGCAGGTCCGGCTTGAGCACAGCATAGGCAATGTTGCGTCCGGCAACCCGCAGCGAGATGGAGGACTCCAGGGCCAGTCGATCAATGGTCTGGTTGAATTCCAGGGCGATATGGGGCTGGAGCGGTTGCGGTGTTTCAGGAGGCCAGGTTTGGGCCAGCGTCAGCCGTCCTGTCTCGAATTCCCAGCTGACGCCGGTCTCCAGCGTGGATCCATCCACGGCTTCCATGCCAGACGGAATTTCCACCTTGTACCGAGTCGCACCCGGCATGCGGCCCTCAGGCTGAAACACTACGGTGCGGGTGCCCATCCAGTACCATTCGCCCGGCGGTGTTGGGGAAAGGACTATGGGCAGATCCTGGTTGGCCAACGTCGCATGACTTGACAGGGCCACCATCGGCTGGGAGAACGTAACACTCACATTGGGGACCAGGTCTGCATCTTCAGAAGGGCGAATAGCGCAGGATCTGCAGATCGGCCAGGGGCACCGTGGCCTCCGGTCCGGATATTCCCGTCTCCAGGGGTGGGAAAGGCAGGACTTCAAGCCCCCCGGATGGCGGAGGATTGAGTCTGGCGGTCGGTAACGAAAGGGCATCCGTCCGGGAACGGCCAGCCAGGGCCGGTACCTGATCCAGCAGCGCAAGGGCTTCGGCTTCCGGCAGACGCGTTACGGCAACGGCGGGAGAGGTTGCTTCCGGTGCTGCAGCATCCCCTTCCTCCACAACCAGCGACAGGCCGGAATCCAGAGGCGCGTATTCTCGCCAATCATCCTGGTAGGCAACAACCCGCAAGCGGACTTCTGTTTCATCCGCCGTCTCCTGTGCTGGCGGGTCATCCGGCAAACGGGAATCATATGTAATCCCCTGGTTCGAGGTACAGCCTGCCAGCACCAGGGGCAATAAGGATCGTTAGCGTTGGCATCCAATGCAAGCTTTTCACGCTTTCCTCCCGTACAAGATGATCGCATTGATCGTGGCGTGGCCCTGTGACCCGGGCTGTTATTCCGCTATGGCAACCGTGATGGAGTCGATGATCGCGTGTTCGTCTCCATGCAGCAGGGACAGGAGTTCCTGTCCTGCGGTCTGAATGCCTATGACGTTGACACGCGCAAGCACATCGGGCTCCCAGACAATCCGGGTGATGTACAGCACACCGCCCAGCACCTTGTCGGGATCATTCCAGTCCGGTACATAGACCAGAAGACCGGGGCCGGTATTTTCTCCCTGATAGCCATTTTCGGCGACCAGGGAATACCCTATCAGTCCATCGGCGGTGCTGTCCAGCAACCCGAAGAACGACACCCTGTCGTTGCCATCCCGTACGAAGGTCAAACCGTCAAAAAATCCCAGATTGGCCAGCACCACAAAATTGTTGACGCCCAGCGGGGCGGCCTCCGGCAACAGCTCGAACACCAGGTCGCCCTGATCGGTGCTGATTGTCGCGGTGTAGGTCTTGTTGGGCTCTATGACCATGTCCGGTGGCGTATTGAACATGCCAATGCGGTCTGCCGGGGCCATATCCGCCAGGGGTCTGCCTTCGCCTGTCGGAGCCAATTGATGCGGCGCGTAGGGTGTCGGGGTGGGGGTGGGTACCGGGGTCGGTTCCGGCTCCGGCAAATGCCCCTGGTCATTCACGTAAATCGATACGCGGTGCAGAAGATCGCCCGGACCGGAGGCACTGCTCGGGTCCCGCAACGCAATGGCATTGAGCGCTTCCATGCCCTCAATGACTTCCCCCAGGATTGTATGTTTCTGATCCAGATGGGGCGTTGACACGAAAGTCAGGAAAAACTGGCTGCCGTTGGTATTGGGACCGGAATTGGCCATGGCCAGCAGTCCGGGACGGTCAAAATTCAGATTGGCGATGAATTCATCCTCAAACCTGTAGCCGGGACCTCCCCTGCCCGTACCTGTAGGATCTCCCCCCTGTGCCATGAACTGATTGATGACACGATGAAACGTAGTGCCATCGTAGTAGCCGGTCAGGGCCAGATAGACAAAGTTGTTGACCGTCTTGGGGGTCCGGTCGGCAAAAAGCTGCACCACGATTTCCCCAGGATCCGTTGCCATCACCGCGTAATAGATACGGGACGGGTCGATGACCATGGCAGGAGGAGCATCAAACATGCCATCCCGTGCTGCGGGGTCTTCCGGCATGTCTATGGATATTGCATCTACCGGTTCTCCCAGATCGAGTTGCGTCGCCAATTCGGTGTCGGCGGTGGTCGCAGTTTCCGACGCTGCTTCTTCGCCCGACGTGCAGGCCGCCAGCAGGATGACACAAACTGCCAACAGCCACCAGGGGACATGGTTCACTTTACGGAAAACGGGGTTGTGCATGGAGATAGGGCCTTTCTTGCAGGGCATGGGAAATGGGAGGAAGCATCCCATACCCATGACATCCTGATTATAGATTGATGGCGGGTCCGGCTATGTGGATTGTCCTCTTTCAGGCCGAGGCAGCTTCCGGCGTCTGGGCGAAGATGTCGATTGCCTGGATCAGATCGCCCGGATTCCGATCCCGCTGCGGATCGCGGACGCGAATGCTGCTGACCACATCCATGCCCGCCACCACTTCGCCGAAAATGGTATGTTTCTGGTTGAGCCAGGCTGTCGGGACAAAGGTAATGAAGAATTGGCTGCCGTTGGTGCGCGGTCCGGCATTGGCCATCGCCAGCAAACCAGGGCGGTCGAAAACCACAGCCGGATCGAATTCATCCTCAAATTGGTAGCCAGGACCGCCTGTGCCCGTGCCGGAAGGATCGCCCCCCTGGGCCATGAAATCCGCGATCACCCGATGAAACATGGTATTGGCGTAGTAGCCCGTCAGGGACAGATACACAAAATTGTTGACCGTCACAGGGGCTTCCCGGGCCAAGAGCCGGATGGCGATATCCCCTTTCTCGGTACGCATTACGGCGTGGTATTGGGTATTGGCCTCAATGATCATGTCAGGAGGCTGACGGAACATCCGATTGCGTGCGCGCGGTGTTTCCGGCATATCTACGGCCAGAGGATCGAGCTGTTGGCCCAGGACAAATGAGGAATCCATGCAAATCTCCTTGCAATTTGAACGCTTGGTTAGGCGCAAGCATCCCGCAATATAGCCCAATGCGCGATTCATTCCGGAAACTTGCCATACCCCGGACGTTATCGGTAGGGACTTTTCCCTGGACTTCGGGAACCGGCACTGACCTGTACCTCATCAGGAAATGAGTACCCGACCAGCTGGCCCGATGGGTACAGGGGGACGACGCAAGCCGTAACGGGAGACACCCCCGCTCTTCCTGGACTGCGTGACGCACCAAGCCGCCTTTGATGTCTTCCGGTCCATATTGATCCTGATCCGTGATCGCCAGGGGCGACAGCAAGTGCATCAGGCTGGTGAAACTCCGGTAGCTGCCATCGTGTGGAGTCGCTGACAGGAGTAACAAGATATCAGACCGGTTGGTCAAGGACGGGGCCAGGCGTGCCCGATAGCTGATTCCGGATCCATGGCACCTTTCCGCCACGTTCTGGGCCTCATCTATGACAATTGTGTCCCTGTCGGCGTTCTCAATGGCCACCCCAAACCGCTGGTTGTTCTTGAGAGTATCAATGGAAATGATCGCCCGATCAAAGCAGCGAAAGGGATTAGGACGTTCGGGCATGCGCTCCTTGAGGCGTTGCTGTACCACACTGTCCAGCCAGGTAAGGCCAACGGAAAAGCGCACCCAGAACTTTTTCTGAAACGGGATGAGCACGGCCTTGGATGTGACCACCAGGATACGCTTGCCGCGACCACGGACAATCAGTTCGCTGCCCAGGATGCCTGCCTCAATCGTCTTTCCCAAGCCAACATCATCGGCTATCAAAATGCGGGGACGGGAAGCCTGCAGTGCCCTTCGGGCAGGCTCCAGTTGGTAGGACATCAAGTCAATTGCAGCGCGTCGTTCCAAGGACACCTCGGGGCCCCGAGGTGTTGCCATCTGGAGCAAACTTTCATGTATAGCAAAGTCTGGATGTATCGTGGCGAGGGATCCGGCACCAGTTCTAATTATCAGGCTTCAAAACCTTGACTGTGCCTGCGGTCTCATATTCCAGGATAAAGGACATCTCCCGGTCACGTACGATGTCGGAGAGACCGACGGCTTCGATCAGATGCAGTGTCATCCCTGTAATCTGGATACGCTTCACGAGCCATTCGACACTGCGCAATTTGATTCGCATGCCAGGCGCAATTGGGGGAGTTGTATCTTGGGACATGGCTCGTGCAGACACCCGCGGCAACTTGCAGGCACAACTATTATGACAGACCAGAGGGGATCCTGCCGATAGTCAGGATATTCCCAGGGCGATTGCATTTTGTGATGTTACTGTCAAGTTGTCCTGCTTTCCTCCTGGAGTGGGGGAGGCGTACGCCTGTACACGGCCAAACCGCGAGCATCGTAGCTGGACTGGGGGTATCGCGCCATGGGGCCATGGTGGACCCCACAGCCGCCCCCCGGGAATAGAACCCCGAGAGGCAGGTGACTTGGAGCGTAACACGGTCACGGGAGAACTCCAGCGGCCGTGAAACAGGTAGCTTCCGGGTGTGATTCCACCGATCCAGTCCCATTCTTTCCATCCACTTGACAGCAACAATACAAAAAGCAATCGCCCTGAGGATATTCCCTAAGATTAGGCTGTGAACCAGAATTCAGGGAATTCTGGATTTTGCTGTTTCCATTGAGGCAGAATCACAGCTAACAGATGTTCCAGCGGCGCGTACTGTTTCCAACAGTCTTTTGCAGGGCCAGTGCAGGCTATGCCATAGACGGTTTTGGAAGTGTCCTTCGCGATACCACAGTTCCTTCAAGGCTCTGGCATCCTTAATCCGGGATTGCCTGCCGCGGGATCTGTTCTTGGTTTTATTCTGATTGCCGAAGTTATTCCACAGTTGCCTGGGAATCAGGATGTTCCTTCAATTCTCTGGAGTGTGTCAGTAGACGCAAGGGATGTTTCGCGGTGCTGCTGCCACCAGGACCGCATGTCACCGCCCTGCACATGGTGTTCGATCAGAATGTCCAAGTCGTCAAAGGAAATATCCGGTAACCGGGTAAAGGAAGCCAGGAACTCCCGCAAGGCTTCCGCTACGGCCACGTCATGGGTTTTCCGGGCATAGGCCACCATCATGGCACGTGCCCCTTCCTGCCAGCCTTCCTGTCGGCCCTCCTCCCGCCATGCCTTTTTGCAGGTGTCCCAGACTTCATCGATGGTCGCATACATAGGACTGTTCTTCTCCCGTCTTTCGGATCCGCTCCTCCAAGGCACCCAGCTCCGTCAATAGCCAACTGTCCAGAGTCTGGTGCAACTCCCGGTCGGCCTGTGTCATCGTCAGCATCACACTCCGCTACCAGTCTTTTGGGTCCGGGGTCCCGGTATGCCGTGTCCGCATTTGTCCCGTTAGCACCGGGACCGGTTAATCCAGCGGCATCATACAGGCAAACAGAATGCCTCGGGACATGGATTCGCCGGGATGTCGCATCACATCCACCTGATCTGATTCATATGCTTCTGAATGCCCCGGCGCGTATCCCGGGCAAGAAAGATCTCCGCATCGGCGGCTCTGTCATCTCCGGTCTTCGTTGTCGCCGGTCACAGAGAGTATCGCAGCCGCATTTTGGGACTCAGGTGATTCCGTTACGTGACCCGGGGGTCTCAGCAGGGGCATCGGCGTTATCGCGGTGCTGTTGCCACCAGGTCCGCATATCTCCACCCTGCACATGATGTTCAAGCAGGATATCCAGATCTTCATAGGAAACATCCGGCAACTGGGCAAAGGAAGCCAGAAAATCCCGCAAGGCTTCAGCCGCTGCCACATCATGGGTTTTCCGGGCATAGGCCACCATCATGGAAACGGCTCCTTCCTGCCAACCTTCTTCCCGACCTTCCTCTCGACCTTCTTCCCGCATTTCCTTTTTCCAGGCTTCCCAGACCTCATCAATGGTCGCATACATAGGCCGTCCTTCTCCTGTCTTTCTGATCTGTTCCCCCAAGGCTCCCAGTCCCGTCAACAGCCAACTGTCCAGTGTCTGGCACAACTCCGGGTCGGGTTGTGCCATCGTCAGCATCGCGCTCCGCCATCGCTCGATCTCACCCAGGGTCAGGATGGATCTCTCCCGTGGCTCATCCCGCAAGCGCTGGACAGCCTGCTCCACGGGAATTATACAGCGAAACAGATTGCCCTGGGGAATGGTCTCGACAGCATGCCGCATCACGTCCACCAGAAAGATCTGATTCGCAGGCACCCAGCAATTGTCAGGCGAAAGGCGATAACCCAGAGGGCCGTACCAGGCTGGTTCTCCGGTATACCACACCGCATTCCATATGGGAGGTACCTTTCCATCGGGCAGGAAAGTCTTGAGGTCCTGGGCAGCCCGCCAGGCGAGCAGGTTGTATTCCACGATGCGCACCAGCAACCCGGCATCCACAGTGGATTGGAACTCAAAGTGCAAGAAGCAGCGGGGCGTCCCCTGCGCATCCAGGAGCAGGAACATCCTGTCCCCCAGACGCCGGGCAAGCCGTTCCGCACGGCTTTCGTCCCCCGTGAGCGACTTCACCCATTCTGCCCCGCAGGACACAATCTGTTCCCCTTTCTCCACCTGGATCTCCAGGGCCAGAGCCAGGAAATCCAGGAGCACCTGTACCGCTTGGAACAGCCTTTTGGCACGTTCATCATGTGGATGGGATTCGGTCTTGGGATTCTCGTTTTCCGCCATCGTATACTTGAACCAGAACATGGGACCAGGAGTGTTCGCCATTTTACTGCAAAAAACATATGTTGTCAAAAAAAGATTAACGAAATCCCTGTAAAATCACAGAACTTAATCTCTCATTCAATCTTAAAAACAATATTTTTCACTATATATATCCTCTGAAACTGTGTTGATATGCGTGACATCATCACCCAAGGGGCACGGCAACACCTGCTGCTGGCACCCACGGATCGCAGGACCGCCTGCAGCAGACTTTCAGGTTCTTACGTCCACCACTTCAAGTTGCGCCAAGGCCCCCAGCGCCTCCGCACGCTCACGCGGAAACTGGGGATTGGAGCCTTCGTCGTACAGCAGAACCAGATAGCGCCGCGCCCGGGTTATCGCCACATACAGCAGGCGTAGCCTCTCATCAATCGTGGCGCACCGCGACCGGTACGATGCCAGCCCTTCCTGATACCTGCCCAGCGTGCCGGCCGCCATGCGCGATACCTGCATCTCAACCTCGGCCCCAAGGTCAAGAGACATGTCCCTGTAATGCCCCCGGGAGTTGCGGACATAGGATCCGGATCCCTTCACGTACACCTGTTCCGTGTCCGCCGGCACGACGAAGTCGTTGAGACCCGCCAGGTACACCCGATCCCACTCCAGTCCCTTCGCGGAGTGCATGGTGGAAACCGTGACCTGGCCGGGAACGGCCCGGTATTCTGTCTCCGCACTGAGCACGCCGCGTCCAGATGATCTTCCCGAGATCAGATCTCCCAGTTCCCGGCTGCAGAGAGCCAGAACCTTGTCTGACCGCCCCCGTACCAATTCATGCAGATAAAGTGAGAGACGGTAGGCAAGGGCCATATCCTCCGGGGATGCAAACAGATCGGCCCCGATCTGCAACACAATTTCGTCCACCGGTAACAGGACAGATTCGGTCCAGCGGGCCAGGGTGGCCCGAAAGTCTTCGATTACAGCTTTTTCCGGCGGGGCCAGATTCTGTGCCGCGGGGCTTGCGGACTGCATCCAATTCTCAATGTAGGCACCCGCCTGCTGCCAATCCGTGTCCATGGCCTGCTGCATGCGGTCAAGCGGCGTTGCGTCATCCCCATAGGTGTCCGCCTCCTCAACGGGATGCAGATCCCCGCATTTCAGTTTCACCCAGTCTTCCTGCCAGATCCGCTTGACCCGATTCAGATCAGGGTTGATCAGGAAATCCAGGCCACGCTTCAGTCTTTCCACCTGACGTGTGGCCTGACTGGTGGACCGCAAAAGCGTTTCATCCACCTCAATATCCTGCGCTTGCAGTGCGTTGGCCAATTCCTGGGCCCGATCGTTTCGGTAGGTGAGTACGGCGACCGTCTGTGTGCGCGCTTCCGGCGTTGATTGCCATCGCCTGATGCTGCGGGCGACATCCTGGTTTGCGCCCTGTTCCTGATACAGCAGATCCCGCAGTACCACCGATGGCCCCTCGGTGACAGGATTGGGCTGGGGATCATCCGGTCCGGAGGGCTCTATCCAGGGCCGGGCGAGCCCCTGGATATCCGGGTGCTGTGCATAATGCCGGCGCGACCAGTCGATTAGGCCATTGGCACAGGCCATGATTTCGGTGGTGGAGCGGCCCGATTGTTCCAGGGGAAGACTCACGGTGCGGGGATCATCCAGAAACCTGTGCAGGAGTCGGGGATCCGCCCCGGTAAAGGTGGTATTGATCGCCTGATTCGGATCGCCCACCCGGACCCAGTTGTGATTCTCCGCGGTAATCAGCGTCAGCAGGTCTTCCTGCAACGGGTTGCTGTCCTGGGCTTCATCCTCCAGCACGAAGGGCCACTGGTGTTCCAGGCGCGCGCGCATATGCGGATCCTGCTCCACGATGCTCACCGCCAGGTACAGCAAGTCGGTGTAGTCCAGGGCATTCAGCTCGCCCAGCGCATCCTGATACTTTTCGTAGACCCTGAGACCGATCTCCAGAAGCGGGTAGTCGCCTGCCTGGCCGTCCCAGCGTTCCCGAAAAGCAACCGGATCGAGACGCTTCAGCTTGGCGGTCTCGATCAGCCTGCCTACCCAGTCGCGGGCCTCCTGGTAGAAGCGGGTAGTCGATCCGGTGTATTCGGGATTGAGAAATCCCTCCAGCCGATACGCCTCCGCCTCCAGCACCTGACGCGTGGTACGCTCCCGCAAGTCACGGGTCCGGTTATCGTCCAGGATGGCAAAATCCTCGGACAGCAGGGCAAAGGCGGGCCGGGCCCGGACAATCTCCAGGGCCAGGGAATGCAGGGTCCGTACACTGTACCCGGTCCCGGGCAAACCGCCATAGGACTGGTCAGCGATAAAGGTGTTGATACGGGTACGAAAACTGTATACGGCCGCATTGGAGAAGGTGACAATCAGGACTTCCTGCTGGTCCAGGCGGTTGTCCGCCGCCAGTTGGTGGATCAGCTTCACCGCCAGCAGGCTCAGCGTGAACGTCTTGCCGCTCCCCGGAACCGCACTGATACCCAGGCGGCCCCCCTCGTACTGGAGAATTTCCTTCTGGCGTTCGCGCAGCTTGACGTCACTCCCTGCCAGAAAAGCCGGAATTGTCGCCATGGGTCAGACTTTGGGGCGGCGGGCTACGCGGCTTCCTCCGCCTCCAGGACATGGTCGCCGTGGGTGAAGTCTCCCACCACACGCAATACGCCCACCGGATTGCCTTCCATATCCAGGCTGGAATGCTGAAAAACCACATCGGCTTCCCGTCCATCCTCCAGCTTCAATACCAGTGTGCGGGTGCGCTGCATCTCGGTCAGGGCCTTGCCCGTGTTGAGTTTTCGTGTACTGTAGCTTACCCGGATGGGATCGACGTCGTAGGTCTTGAATACCGTGACCCGGGTTTCATCCAATTGCGCCACGGGCTGATTGTCCAGGAAAAGAGTCCCCTTCATGGTTTCCTCATCGAATGTGAAACGGCACTGCATGCCGGATTGGCCTGCGCGCCACCGCTGTCCGGATGACACGAACAATCCGGCTGGACGTGTACGTGATGTCTGGCATTCTAGCAGAGGATGATGTCATCAGACAGTTTCCGTGCGCAGGCATGTCAAATCCCCCAGCGCCGCACCCAGGTCCCGGATCGCAGCCATAAGGGCCAGCCGGTGGGCCCGCAGGACAGGGTCTTCCGCCAGCACCATGACCGAATCAAAGAAGCGCACAACCAGCGGTGCCAGGATCTGCATCTCACCCGCAAACGCCCGGGCTGTAGGCGCTTGCGGGTGCAACCGGTCCGCAGCCTGCTGCACTGCTGTCCGGAGCTCCTGTTCAACAGGCTGCTCATGGATGGGAGCGCCCAGAGCCTCAGGTACATAGTCCCGGGCCAGGATGCGGACACAGCGGACATAGGCTTCCAGACTGGTCTTCCATTCCGGTTCCACGGCCAGGGCCACCAGTTCGTGCGCGAGGGCCATGCGCTGTACGGGATCCTGGGCCGGACAGGCTTCCACGGCATCTACCACATCGTGGGGCAGATCCTGGTTCAGCATGAGGACACGGACCCGCCGCAACACGAACTCCCGCACCTCTGCCTGTGTTTCACACGTTATGTCAATGGAGTGCTGTTGCGCAGCTGCCTGGATGCCTGCTTGCAAGTCAAACCGGGACTGACTTTGCAACAGCGCATTCACCAAACCCAGCGCCAGGCGCCGGAGGCCAAAGGGATCGGCACTGCCCCGGGGGCGGACCCCGGCCGCCATCAGGCCCACCAGGGAATCCAGGCGATCCGCCAGGCTGAGAACCAGACCAGGATCGGAGTCCGGGATGGCATCTTCGGCCGTGCGGGGCAAATAGTGCTCCCGAATCGCCTGGCTGACGGCAGCGTCTTCCCCTACCTCGCGGGCATACTGCTCTCCCATAATCCCTTGCAGGCTGGTCATTTCAACCACCATGTGCGACACGAGATCGTTCTTGCACAGGGCTGCTGCCCGCTGTGCGGCCTCCAATTGGGTGGCTTCCAATCCCAGTTGCGTACCGATGGCCGGCACCAGCGCCACCAGTCGCTTCACCTTGTCACCCATGGATCCCAGTTGGGCGTGAAACACCAGGGTATCCAGCTGGGGCACCGTCTCTGCCAGGGCGGACTCTTTGTCCCGCGCCAGGAAAAACGCGGCATCGGCAAGACGGGCATTGACCACATGCTCGTTGCCGGTGCGAATCACATCCGGATCCTTGAGTTCCGTTCCATTGACGATGGTAATGAAATGGGGCAAGAGTTCGGTCATGCCATCGCCGCGATACACAGGAAAATACCGCTGATGCTTGCGCATGACGGTGATCAGGACCGGTGGCGGCAGTTCCAGGTAACGGGCCGGAATGGCACCCGTCAGGGCCAGGGGCGCTTCCACCAGATCCGTGACTTCCTCCAGAAGGCCAGGATCCTCGCCCAGCACTCCTCCCACCGCCGCCGCCGCCGCCGTGGCCTGTTGCCGAATGGCGTCGCGACGGGCTGTTCGGTCCAGCACAATGCCTTGCGCCCCGAGCCAGGCGGCATATCCCTGTTGCGAATCTATGGGCACCAGATCTGGCACCATGCGGGCGGCATGGTGGGCGGCATCGGTGTAGCGGGGGGCCCGGGTCGCGGCGCAGGCTACAACATCCCCCCAGACAAAAGGCAGGGGCGTGTCACCCAGGAGTGCCAGCAACCACCGTACGGGACGGGGAAACGCCTTGCCGGAGGCATTCCAGCGCATGGTTTTGGACCAGGAAAGTCCATCCAGCAAATCGGTCAGAATCGAGGGCAACAGCTCTTGGGCGGACCGCCCCTGCTCCCGGATCACGGCAAAGACATAATTGTCCTTCTGTACCAGTTTGGTCACCGGGATGCCCTGTCCCCGGGCAAAACCCAGGGCGGCACGAGAGGGCGTGCCATCGGCATGGTATGCCACCTGGAGCGAGGGTCCCCGGCGCTCCACCGTCTGGTCCGGCTGCATGCAGGCCAAATCCTGTACCTCTACGACAAGGCGCCGGGGTGTGCCTGACGCCCTTACGGGGCCGTGGGCCAGGCGCTGGTCTGCCAGCAGACGAGGCATCAGAGCCTGGAGCTGGGCTATGCCATGGGACACTTCATGGGCCGGAAATTCCTCTATCCCAATTTCAAACAGCAGCGTGTCGGTGCCGGCGGGTTCGCGGGGTGGCACGGCGGCCGCGCGCCTTCCGGCCGGGACCGCGGAAGCTGTGTCCTCCGGCAGAAACGGATATTCGAGTTCCAGCCGTTGCTGCAGATATTGCTCCGCCACGGCCCGGGCCTGCCTGCGCATTGCCGCGAAATACTGCGCCCGTTCCGTCACCCCCACAGCTCCCCGGGTGTCCAGCAGATTGAAATTGTGACTCTGGCGCAACAGGTAATCGTACGCCGGCTGAATCAGGCCCTGCTCCAGACACTGGGCGGCTTCCTCGTGGTAGAGGCGGTTCAATTGATGCAGGCGGTCCACGGTGGAGGCATCAAAGTTGTAGCGGCTGTGTTCCACTTCGTGGACACGATACAGTTCGGCATAGGTATGCTGATCATCCACATTGATGGCCCAGACCTCATCGAGTCCCTGCAGGAACATGGCAATGCGTTCCAGACCGTAGGTAATCTCCACACTGACGGGATCGAGCACCTGGCCTCCTGCCTGCTGGAAGTAGGTGAACTGGGTGATTTCCTGTCCATCCAGCCAGACTTCCCAGCCCAGACCCCACGCTCCCAGGGCCGGGGATTCCCAGTTGTCTTCCACAAACCGGATATCATGGATCGCGCGATCCAGGCCCAGGGCCGACAGGCTCGCCAGATACAGTTCCTGGGGATTGCCCGGGTCCGGCTTCAGAATGACCTGGTACTGCGTATGCATCTGCATGCGGTTCGGATTCTCCGCATACCGGCCGTCATCGGCCCGAAAGGAAGGTTCCATGTACCCCACACGCCAGGGCTCAGGGCCCAGGACCCGGAGGAACGTGGCCGGATTCATGGTACCGGCCCCCACTTTCCTCACTGTGGGGATGCCAGATGGTACATCCCTGTTCCGACCAGAATGTATGCAGACGCTGGATAATCTCCTGCAAGGTAGTTGCCTGACTCACGGCTCTTTTTTCCTGTCTGTACGGTGAAGTGAAGGGGGAATCCGCTGCTACGGCTATATGTGGAAGAAGGTACGGAAGGGGACGGGCACGAATGTAAGCACGAAAAGAACCAGCATGCCATACCCAATCCAGCGGCGGACGGGATCCAGTTCCGTTACCATGTCCAGCGTGACGGAATGGGAGGGACCGATGGTCAGAATAATGAACCAGAGCCAGACCAGCCATCCCACATAGCCGATATGTTCCAGCGGTGCCCAGAGTTCCTGCAGGGGTGCCAGGCCTGCCACACCCAGCACCGCCAGCAACAGCAGGCCTGCCCGATAGATGGTCCGTGACCGCGCCCCAAACAGGGCAAAGACCACGTGGCCCCCGTCCAGCGAACCGATGGGGAGCAAATTGAGACCGGTCGCCAGCAGGCCAATCCAGGCCGCGAAGGTCACCTGGTTCATGATCACGTCCTCGCCTGTACTGAAATTGGGCAGCCAGGCCCCAAAGGTCAGGTACTTGGCGAGCAGGTACACAATGCTGTTGCCTTCCAGGTCTACGCGGCCGGACCAGATGGTCAGTTCTGCGGTTTGCAGACCAAGGAGCAACAGGGGCACCGCTGCCACCAGGCCGGCCAGGGGGCCGGCGATCCCTACATCAAACAGCTGGCGGCGATCCCAGATCGGTGCCCGCAGGCG
>CAXXOQ010000258.1:0-7366 GCA_963664185.2 Caldilineaceae bacterium
TATTCGTTTCGGTTCAGGTTGCCCGCGGGTTCCCAGCGCAGGCGCCACCAGTGGGTGGCCAACCAATCCGCCAAGTGGTATCCGGGCAGAATCGGGCCCTGTGTGTGTACGGGAGTGTCCTGGCTGCCTCCCCATTGAATGGCGTGCGTCAGGGGCTGGCCGTCCACCAACACCGTCAATTGGCCGTACGTCGCTTGTTCCGCCTGCGAACATTCATCGTCGGGCGAATGCGTGATGAGGGTTTCAATGAGCAGGGATGACGTTGACATTTCTTGTGCTGTGTTTTGTTCGGGACGATGCTTTCGGGCGAGGCAACCGGCAACCAGCATCCCCAGGGGCTAGAAAGGCAATTCCATGGCCGCATCCGCGCTGGCCGGTTTTTCCTGCACTTGGACCGCGATCAGCATGTCGTCTCTTTGAGTGACCTGTATGCTTTCCAAGGTCTCGCCCTCCTTGTTGAGGGCTTGCAGCAGGCCCAGGCCGTCCTGCCATTCCAGTGTCAGGGAGGAATCGTCCGTGAACGGCTCGTTGGTGGTGCCGGTTTCCCACCACAGGCGTCCCCTCTGGAACAATGTGGCAATGACTTCCAGGGCGTGATTGGCTTCCGGAGGGAAAAGTGCTTCCAGTTCGTCGGGGGAGCTAGGTTGCAACGGCTCGTGTAGCATTGATGCTTTCCTGGGTTGCAGGCTGGTCCGGACAGGAGACATTGTCCAGCAGTTTCGCAGTGGACATGGCAGCCATGGAGCCCGGCCGTGTGGCGTGGTCCAGGATGGTTTCCATCGCCAGGCTGAGTGACATGTTGGCCTTGTCCGCCATCCCGCGTACACGCTCGCTGACATCGGGACGGATTCTGACATGCAGCTGTTCCCCCAAGTTGGGGCGGCGAAGACGTTTGGACCGTTTGGACATTGTGTTTCAAGTCTCGACTGCTCCAATCACTACCAATCAGTGTAGCAGACGGAACCATGAGGTTATGCCGCATGGCGTGCCGAGTGGCTGGCCGGCCGGGGGACCGCCAACCCCATCCCCCGCCAACCCCGCAGTGACCAACCTGCTAGTTGGCAGTCAGATTCCTTTCCCGGAACGGTTGCGGGGACCGAGTCCATGGTGTATCTTTGATATTGGCGGCCCTTTGGTCTGCCATGCGATTCATCTATTGACGACAGCCCAACGGAGAACTTTCAATGACAACCTGCTCGAGAGCACTCAGGGGCGGGACCATGTTGATCTTGTTGGCAATGGCCATGATGCTGTTGACCAGCCCGGTCGTGGCCGAAGCCCCGAAGAAGTGCCGTGCCAACCAGATGCTGGACGAGGTGCTGATCACCTCCGTCGCAGCCAAGGAATCCCGCATTGTCTGGAGTGCGCAGGGCTTGCTCAACTTCGATGCCGGAGGGGACATCCCCAACGGGCTGCTCGAAGTCACATTCCAGGATCTTCCCACCAGCTTCGATTTTGACGGCTACGTCATTGAGGCCACGGCCAGTGACGACGATCCCGGCACATCCCTGGATTTGACGGAAGAGGACAAGTTCCCGAACTACAAGTCCGAGGTCATTCCGCGGCCCAGCGTCCCCGGTTCCCTCTTCACCCGCGTCCTGAACCTGGAACCCGGCACCACGTACTTCGTCACCGTCTACGCCGTCAACCACAACATCGTTCAGATCAGCCCTTCGCAGAAAGCACAGGATGCCCGCGGGGCCACCACTTTGCTGAGCGCACCGTTCCCGGGGGCGCTTGCTGGATATGCTGAAGGTGATTCTATTGAATGGACAGATGTGGAATTGGGGGACAAGACAGGCATACACTTCGCCACTTACGGCAAAGAAGCCGATGAAGACAGCTTCCGCTGGTTGAGCCCTCTGCATTGGGGCCCTTGGGACCATGTGACGAAGAAGAGTGCCAGTGATACGAGTAAAGACGGATATCGCCACTCCAAGGGCCAAGCCGATATGCTTGGCCTGGACAAGGACGGTGACTTGGTATCGTGCGATTCCCCCTGGAGAGGATTGCGGGCACACGCATTACGAAATCGAAATCCTGAACAGCAGCGGAAAACGCTTGGAGCGGAGACGGGTGCCGACTTCGGGCGACTTTGACCTACGACACAGACCCAAGTCAGCTGAAAGGAATGTATTACCAGGTCGATTTCACAGTGCCCGATGGGGAGATCGAAGTGCTTCTGTCTTTGGGGCGCACAGTGGACGGCAGCTGGCAGCGCATGAGCGATGTGGCTGTTGTCCGGTGGAGGGCACCCCAGGACCAGATCAGCATGAATCAGACACATTCGGAGTACTCTGATCTGCTGGAGACTCTGGTTGAAGGGTACGAGGAAAATGAAGACGGCGACAGCAACTTCCCGCGGTGGTACGGGTCAGACGCTTCAATCTGGAAGCCGGAAGATCTGGAAGAGAGTGCGTTTGACGACAACTCTGGAAAGGCAAAGGCGCACCGCAATGAAGTCATCATCGCCCACCTCAACAACCAATTGAACTAATCCAACCTAGGAAGGAGATTTTCGACATGCGCATTTGGAGCAAGCCTGTCTTGGTGAAGCTGGACATTGCCGAGACCTTGGGCGGGTCAGGACCGTGCCCCGATGGGGATGGCGGTTCCGAGGCCATGTAACGCCCCGCTCTTGGCCGGTGTTCACCCGGCTGAGGAACGAAGCCCCGGTTTAGGCCGGGGCTTTTTTGTGCGTGGGGAATCGTGGCATCACGGTTGGACGCGCCATTCCGACACCTTACGCCCCAACGACAACACCGTTGGGGGCAGGGGCATCCCCCCAACGACTGTTGTCGTTGGGGGTGTTGGTCCCCTTCGGCCGCCGAGGGGGATTTCCCTCATGTTATGACGCGAAAGCCCTCATGTTATGACGCGAAAGCCCTCATGTTATGACGGATTTCCCTCATGTTATGACGCGTGGTTTCCGGGCCTTCCCTGAGACCTGCTTTCGAGGCTTGCGGCCCCGCCAGAGGGTGGCATCGCGGTGGGCCGGTCCGGGTTTGATGAGGACCGGAAACTTGCCGGTTTTGTTGTTGTCCCAGGTGAGGTCCACGAGGCCGACCGCCGCCAGGGACAGGAGCACATTGCGTGTCCTGGTGCCCAGCCCCTTGTTGCGACGCTGGGGCCGGGGGAAGCCGAGTTCGATCATTTCCAGGCGGGATCGCCAAGGGTAGAGTTCATTGTCCCATGCGCCACACGCGGTTGTGGAATGTGTGGCCGGGCCTGAACAGGTTGACGGACAAGTTCAGGTACATGCGGTGTTCGGCGGCGGAGTGGGCGGCCAGTTCGCGCAGGGCCTGTCTGTGGATGGGAGCTCCCAGATCGTTTTCCTGGTAGGGCAGGTTGACCTGTATCACGACCGGGTGTTCCAGCAGGTGGGCGCCGCCTTCCAATGGGTACTCCCACACCTGCACAATCTGCATGGCGGCCAAGTACTCCTCGTCGTTTTGGGGATTGTGGCGGCGGATGGGCAGCATGAAGTCGGACAAGTCCTTCTTGGCCTGATGCAGGCGGGGCAGGTATTCCACAGGGCGCGGGGTCCGGGCCGTGGGGTAGAGCCAATTCAGCACTTCGCCGAGGGAAGGCTTGATGATGCCCCCCGTGTCCCAATGGTCGCGGTTGATGGACAGCAGCGACTCCCAGAAGATGCGCTGCGACATGGGCGTGGCCACACTGCGACGGCCCTTGTCACCCTGCACGCCCAGGTCCAGGATGTCGGTGGGGACGATCATGCGTTCCTGGTTGTGGTCTTGTTCGAACCCCGGCAGTACCAGTTGGGGATGGGGCTTGGCTTTGCGGACGATGTGGGCGGGCAGGCCGGCACCCCATTTGTGGTCCTGGGCATGGCGGGATTGGGCTGTGGTGCCCAAGTGCAGGAGAGGCCGTGTGCGGTGGTTGCTGGGGATTTCCGGAGCACCGCAGGTAAACCAGTGGTGCAACAGTGGGTTTAGGCAAGCCTCGTAGGCTTGATGCGGATTGTGGGGGTTGTGGAATGTCTCGTAATCGCACCGCCAGGCATCCTGCAATGCCTGTACGAAATCGTCCGGATCCCAAGTGCGGTTGCCCATGTCGCCGAGCAGGATGTTGCGCAGGTTGTTGATCAACACCCAGTCGTCCGGCATGGGCCCCAGGCCCCAGATGCTGACCGCATGCACATGCAGGCGTTCCATGCGCTCCGCGGTTTTGAGGGCGTGTGCCTCGAATTGCGGATCCCGTGGGTCTTGGGTCAGGTGGCGTGCCAAGTGGGATGCGAGGTCCGACAGGCTTGGCGCAGGCGTGGTGGACTGCAGGTGCTTCTGCATGCCGGTGGTGTGGTTGAGCCACCGGGTGTTGTGGTTGGGTGGGGCTGGCATAGGCTCTCTTTGGATGTCGTTGGTTGCTGTTCCGACGAGGGTGCGGGAGCCTGCGCAACCGGCAAACCCGCACCGCACTAGTTGAAGGATTCCTTGTGGCCGTTGGGTGTCTGGGTTTCGGTGCTGTCCCCGTTGATGAGGGACAGGCAATCCGATTTCTCATAGGGAGGGGGCGGCAGCTCTTCCATGCACCAGAATACGCCGCGGTCCGAGCAGAGATTGATTTTCTGGCCCCAGCGTCCGGCATTGTTTTTCGTGATTTCAAGGACGCCGTAGGTTTGGGCGTACCGTTGCCACGCCTTGGACAGCATCTCGTTGGCTTCCTTGACGTTCGCGAAGCCACGCGTGTTGGCTTCCGTGATCCCCTTTTTGCCAAACGGGATGTGTTCGGGCTTGCCGGGCGGATCCGCAAGGAACATGGCGGCCCGGAAAGAGCCATACCATGCCGTACTGCCCGAATATGTGCTGCCCTTGCTGTTGTCGTTGTACTTGGGCGGGTGGGCGGCGAGCACCACGCAACAGGAAAGTTCACGGGCGATTTGGATGAACAGGGCGTTCATGAATGCGGAGACCTCGGCCCTGTCGACCTCATTGCCGGCGTAGGCCAGCCCCAAGGGGTCCACGGCCAACAGGTCGGCCTGGGACTTCTCCACCGCACGCATGATGGCCGTGGCGGCAGGCATCAGCATGGAAAGGGATTGCAGGTTGCCCCAGTGCGGTCTGCCCCACAGAGGCCCGGACGAGCGCAAGTGGTCCCCGTCCATGATGCGCAGCCCTTTCGGGTGTTCGGGTACATCCACGCCGGCCTGGCGCAGCTTGAATGAGAGGTAGCTGAGTGATGCCTTGATCACCCGCGGCGAATCCTCGTAGCCTGCCAGCACCACGGTGTAGTGGTCTTTTTCCGACTTGGGGATCAGGCGGACATTGGCCCATGGCTTGCTTTCGGCGGTGGCCGCAGGCAGTGTGTTGGGATGGGGCAGATAGCCTTCCAGATCGGGATAGGGTGACAGGAACGACCACGGCCCTTCCGAGAACCCCGTGGCCAGGGCATGGCCGATTTGTCGCATCAGCGATGACTTGCCGCGTCCGCCTTCGCCTGACAGCAGTACGATTTCACCAGCGGGCAACATGTCCTCCAGCAACCACGGCAGCGGTTCCGGGGCCGTGTCCCGCATCTCCCGCGGGTTGGCTGCCTCGAACGCATCCGCCAAGTCCTGCATGGGATCTTCGCTTTTGCCCATGCGGCGGTACCAGTCGCGCAGGGCGGGCAGGCGCGGAGAGGGAGCATCCAGGGGCACTTCATCTTCCGGCTCACAGGCCAGGGCAAGGCAGATTTCCTCTTCGGTCAGCACATCCCCGGACTGCAACTTGTGCAGGAAATCCCCCTCGCGTCGCCGGATCTCATCAGCTTCGGCCTTGCGCTGTTGCCTCAATGCCTCGGCAGCCTCCCGGGGGTGGGCCGCCGCAAATTCAGAACCGCTTTGGTATTCAGTTGACACCAGCCACCCTCCCTCAAGTTCGGCTTCATGGTTTGGTGTGTGCAGCCTCTAGGATCCCACCCCTTTGGCGGAATCCGGCCTCGGCATGTGGCCGGTCGCGTAGGCCACGTTGTAGACGGTGCGCACTGTAACCCCGAACATCTTGGCGATTTGCCTTTTGTTGGTGTTGGTCTGCAACGCCCGCAGGATGCCCCTGTTCCGTTTCTCAGCCGCGGCCCTGCGGGTTTGCAGTGACTTCCGGGCCATCTTTTGAGCTTCGGCGGATGATAGCTTGCGGGGCATCAGGCGGGGTGGCGATGGGTGCGCGGTCTGTCCGGCCCCTATGCTACCATAGGGGCATACACAGCGGGAGCCTGGGACAATTCATGTATCACGAGACAACCATCTGCGGCAACCTGGGGAACGACCCCGAAACCCGGAATGTCAATGGGGATGTGGTGTGCAACTTCAATGTGGCCGTTCATGACAAGTGGACGGACCGGAACGGTGAGAAGCGCACCCGGACCACTTGGTTCCAGGTGTCGGTTTGGGGAGCCGAGGCCGCCGAACCGCCGCAGAGGTTCCTTTCCAGGGGGAAGCAGGTGCTGGTGGTCGGCAAGGTGTCCACAAACGCTTACATGAAGAACGGGCAACCGCGTGCCTCCTTGCGCTTGCGGGCCCGCATTGTCAGGTTCCTGGGGGGCGGTGAGAAATCGGACAATCGCTCGCAGCAGGGCGGCGACGGTTTCGCCGGCGGGAAAAACGACGATTCCTGGCTGTCTCAATCCTCGACCGGATCGTTCGGTGGTGATGGATGGGATGGCAACAGCAGCTGGTCCGGCGAAAAGGGGGCCGACAGCTGGTCCGACGACAAGCAGGGTGTCGGCAGCAACAATGACGATGACGGGGCCGATGTGCCCTTTTGAGGTTTGAAGCAGAGATTCGGTTTTGGGTCGGGATCCATTTGCTACCATGAATTGTTGCGGTTGTTTGTCCGCAGGGCACCGCAGGCCCTCTGCGGTGAAGTGCTGACGCAAGGCACCGCTTCATCGCAGAAACCGGACTGTCCGCGCCACGTTCCTTTGGAGGTGTCCCGTTGTCCCAGAACATCGAATTTGGCCCCACACTGTCGCGTTCCAAATACCGGCATGTGGCCATAAAAGACGGGCGGCAGGAAATCGGCACCTTGATAAAGGACCGCGCCCAGCCCGGCAGGGGCGGGTATGTCTGGTTTGCCCAGCCGCGCCCCGGTTTCGAAGCCTTGTTTGGCAATGTGGCGGAAGTGCAGTGTGTCTCCAGCCTGGAGGATTCCAAAAAGCAGATTGAGGAACTGCTGGCATCCAACAGGGCGGTTTCCCAATGAAAGATGGAACCCTACAATCCTCATCAAGCCAAGGAATGCAGTGAGATGTCCATTCCCCTGACCTTTGCCAACCCCGAAAACACAGCGTTCAAGTCGTCCATGATGAACTTCATGGCGTCGGTCCAGAACAACGAATTCGTGGAAGATGTCAACAAGCAGAACAACGA
>CAXXOQ010000259.1:0-18787 GCA_963664185.2 Caldilineaceae bacterium
CGGCACAATACTCTCGGGCACTTTGCCTTGCAGGCGGCCACTGGAGTAAGCCGTGCTTACGTGCATATACCTGGGCCTGGGTCCCGTATCGTTCACCAGCAGGCTGGTCTGCACCACATTCCGCGAACCCTCAATGTTGATCGCCCGGATTTCGGGCAAATCCGACTCGCGAAACTTGAACGTGACCGCCGAATGCCAAATGGTATGGATAGGTTCCTGGGACACACATCGCAGTTTCTTGACGAGGGAGGCGGCACTTTCCGTGACATCGCCGGCAAACACCTTGAGATTCTCCAGCGACAGGGAGATGCCGTCGTCAATTTCCGCCAGTACGGCCAGGATACGTTGCCGGGCCTCCGCATTGTTCGTGCCCCGCACCATGGCCACTACATGTTCTCCCTCCTGGAGAAGACGGTGGACAAGATGGGAACCCACGAATCCCGTAGCACCAGTAATGAAGTGGATGGGCAATTCCCTTACCTTTGGACTGAGTGGACCTTGGACACACCAAATACTACGATATCTGCGCCAACCAACATTCTACTCCACATGGGGGCATGCTCTTGAAACCTAAATCACCTTGGTAACACTGGAGGGCCGAGCTGGCCCCTCATCCCCGCGCGGATATACCGGGTTTCCGTGGCTTGCCCAATCCACTCCAATTCTCCCGACTGGTACGACAGAAAATGCCGGGCGTGCCCTTGCCTGCCTGGTCTGCATTCCCCGATGCCTCTGCCGTGTCCAGGGAAGGAGTTGCCAGGCGTGGTGTACCCCCGGTTCTCTGTCCCGCCCGGCCTTGGGGCCCAAACCGCCATGACTTCGGGATCCTCCTCCCCATGTCCGCCAGTTGGATCGTTCCACCGGACCTCCCTGTATCAGGGAGACGCGCTCAAGCCTTCAGACCCCTGGAAGGGATGCCTTGCACAAAATAGCGCTGGGGGCCAAAGACACGATCAGAACCGGTATCGTAACGACCCACGAAGCCGCCTTGCACAAACGGGAGCCGTAATTCCCCTTGCACTGCGCCAGGACCAGGGCTTGCCTGACAGGTGCCTTGATGCAGATGAGAGGTCCCATGACATCATTCCATATGCGGAACCAAGTGTACATTGCCGCCGTGGTCAGTCCCGGTTTGGAC
Organism: Caldilineaceae bacterium; assembly: GCA_963664185.2. Taxonomy (GTDB): domain Bacteria; phylum Chloroflexota; class Anaerolineae; order Caldilineales; family Caldilineaceae; genus Bin34. Next base: position 1,139 of record CAXXOQ010000259.1, read on the forward strand.
ACGGACAACACAATCCGGCTGTAAAGGCCCGGCTCCGAACAGCCGTCCATTTGGGCAACTTCGCAAAGCGCAGCCGGGACGGGGACGGTGCGGCCGCGTTGCGGGAAGCTGCCTGGAGGCACCTGTTTTCCGGCAATGGACGAGCCGTACGTTATCTTCCATAGCCCTTCGGTACAATACGGCCATCCCTGTCACGGGATGGCCGTGGTTCAGCTTAAAGCGTTGAATGACACCTTGAACGTCTTGTGGCCTGCCCCGCGCAGGGATTGAATTGCATGCAGAGATGTCCTTGACCATGAAACTACCCTCCTGGTGCCTTGTCCTTGGACTCTTATGCCTCGCTGGCATGGGACTCCTGTCGGGCTGTGATGCACCCACCGCTGCGGACCGTATGGAAGCTACGCAAGAAAGTGGTCCTTCCCGGCCAACTCCTGCCATGGATACGCCCACGCCCACACCACAGCCAGTGCCAACCCCCACCGAGGGTCTGGTGGAACGCGTTACGGTTGGACCCGATCCTGAACTGCTGGAACTCCAATTGGAACGTATCGCCCGCGACCTGGATAACCCGGTCTTCCTTACGCATGCCGGAGACAGTTCAGGGCGCCTGTTCCTGGTCGAACAGCCGGGTCGCATCCTGATTTGGGAAAATGGCGAAATCCTGCCCGAACCATTCCTGGATATTCGGGAACGCGTAGGGGACCACGGCTGGGAGCAGGGTCTTCTGGGGTTGGCCTTTGCCCCGGATTTCCTGCAGTCCCTCAGATTTTATGTAAACTACACGGATTTGCGAGGGGATACGGTCATTGCCCGGTTTCAGGCTTCTCCGGTGGATGTGCAACAGGGACTGCCAGAATCAGAAGAGAAGATTCTGGGCTTGCGCCAACCTGCGAGCAACCACAACGGCGGCATGATCCTCTTTGGCCCGGATCAGATGCTTTGGATTGGTACAGGCGATGGCGGTGCCGCCGGGGACCGTTTTCGCAATGGGCAAAACCCGCATTCCCTGCTGGGCAAGATGTTACGGATTGATGTATTGACGCCCGGGCCGGCGGCCTATGCCATACCACCCGACAATCCCTGGATACAGGAGCTTTGGGACGGCCAGGCCGTCGAACCCGAAATCTGGGCCCTGGGATTGCGTAACCCATGGCGTTACAGTTTTGACCGTGATACGGGTGACTTGTGGATCGCGGATGTCGGGCAGGATGCCTTTGAGGAAATTCATTGGGTTCCATCCGGTCACATGGCAGGTTTGAATTTCGGGTGGCCGCGGATGGAAGGCAGCCATTGCTTCCCCCAACACGCATCCTGTGACGAAACCGGCCTGGAGATGCCTGTGGCCGAGTTTCCCCAGACGGCAGGTGAATGTTCCATCACGGGCGGCTATGTATACCGTGGTCCCCGTACCCCACCGCTGCACGGCCGCTATATCGTGGGAGATTTCTGCAGCGGACGTATCTGGATGATCTGGAATGCCGGCGATCCGGATGTGCCCCAGTGGCACCGGGAACTGCTGGTGGATACGGACATGAACATCAGTTCATTCGGCGAAGATGAAGAAGGTGAGCTCTATGTGCTGGACCTGAAGGGGGCCGTTTACCGGCTTCACTTCGTACTGCCTTGAGGTGGCCTATCCGCCATCCAACCCATCCCATGTTGTATCGGTTGCTCTCCGGTTCCTCGCGGATTTCACCCTGAATGGTCAGGTGCCTCCTGTCGCGGGATCGCTGGCCCCTGCCGATCTGACGCAATTGATGGATGACTTCAAACAGACCGCGGTGACGGCTGGCGGTCACCAGGTAAACTACACGGCACTGGAAGACCATCTGCAGGCGACACGACAGAATTTTTATGCCGGCCTGCGCGCGCTGGACCTGGCCACCCTTGGCCATCGGGATCAATGTCTGGCCTTCTGGATCAATCTCTATAACATCCTGGTGCTGGACGCCGTGCTTACGTTCAAGGTTACCCGGTCGGTGATTGGCCGTTCCCAGGGCCTGTTGCGTTTCTTTGCCAAGGCGGCGTACATGGTGGGAAAGCAGCGGTTCAGTGCCGATGATATTGAGAACGGTGTGTTGCGCCAGAATCGGGGCCATTTCCTGGCCCGCAAGGCACAATTCCCGGCCGGGGACCCCCGTCGTGCATGGGTATTGCGCCCCATGGACATGCGTATCCACTCTGCCTTGCATTGTGCCAGCCAATCCTGTCCCCCGCTGCGGGTATACGCGGGGTCCCGCCTGTCAGACCAGCTGGACTTGGCCACCCAGGCGTTTGTGGATGCCGAGACGTATGTAGATGCGGTGAACGGCACCCTGGAACTGTCTGCGATTTTCCGCTGGTATCAGGTTGACTTTGATGCCCAGGGGGGTGCCGCCAAATTCGTCTTGGGCCATTTGGGGGCATCCGATCCACGACACATCTGGCTCCAGGACCACCTCGAAGATGTGCAGATTCGCTTTCGCCAATACAACTGGGGCATCAATGCGGCACGCACTGATGCCCCCGCGTTCCCGTAACCCGGAAATGGCAGGTTGACTGCCGGGAACCACCTGCATGCAAGTACGGCCATATGGCGTCCAGCATGCGGTTGGGGCATCCGCCAAGCCGGATGGGAACCCGCTTCGGGCCCGTTCCCGAACATTTTGGGCTGGATCTGCCGTTTTGACACGACAGATCCGAAATCCCTCTTATCCCTCAAAAATGTGCTCGCCCCGGTGCAACCGCAAAGCAATGCTATAGGTTTGGCCCTGTGACCGCATGGTAGGGGCATGGGCCGCCAGATAGCGCGCCGCCGCCACCAGGATGACATCCGGCTTCAGCCAGTCCTGGGCCTGGTACCCATTGCGCAATTCATCGTGCAGGGCAAAGGCCGCTTCCACACACTGGATCGTGTGGAAATCCCGGTCTTCCCGCAACAGATAGTGCCCCAGACGGGACCGGAGAGGGCCCACATCGCCGTTTTGGTGGGCGTACTGTGCCACCAGATCTGCAGCCTGATTTACCTGATATTGATGATCCAGGACGGACCCCAGTTCCTGCAGGTTTGCCTTCGCCCCCATCTGGCCGTTCTGGCCCAGGGGAATCCGGGCTGCCGGAATGTTCAGGAACCGGTCCAGATACACGCTCATGGCGGCATCAAACACGCCCCGCAGGATATTGGTGGTAGGCGCCCGTTTATATGCCTGCAATACGGCATTGCTGAAAGTAAAGGTATGCAAGGCGGTGTCCCAGTCGGCAATTTCGTTGCTGGTGTGGAATTGGGCTATGCGCATCACGGCGGCAAAGCAGACATGCACGGCCAATTCGGCCGGAGGCAACCCCTGGCGCAATGCAGCAAGCAGATACTCCAGCATGGGCTCTGGCTCTGCTGTCAGTATGGTCGGCACCAGCTCCGGATCTCCTTGCCAACGGGCACGGTTCGCTTCGCCCTCGGCCAACGCATCTTCAAGGGCATCGAAAGTCTTCTGCAGCAGGACGATCAAGTCAATCGGATGCCGCCAGGCATGCCTCTCTTCCATGCGTTGGGCCATCGCGTAGCCCCGCACCAGGCTGGACAGCACCAGTTCGGCCTTGTCCCAGCCAATCCTGTCCAGGAGCTGGAAGGCTTTGTTGGTAAAGTCCATGGGATGGCCAATATCAATATATCTGTGATCCAGCGCGGCCGCGGCCATCATGTCCATCAGGAACACATGATCCGCGCCGCCGCGGATGGCACTCGTCAGGCAACGCTCCGCGCCCTCAAAATCCCGCACTTCAATGAATTCCCGGAACCAGGCCATCAGCAGGTCGAGATTGTCCACTTCATCGGGCAAGGGCTGGACACGATAGCGATACGGAGACCCGCTGGTTTCCGCCGCGACGGCAGCCAGTCCATGGAACAGGGCCCTGGACCGATCTTCCAGTTCCAGGTCGGGCAACAGGTTGGCCATACAACCCAGAATGGTCAGGCCCTGGCCCCAGCCCGCCTCGCGATATTGACAACCGTATTCCACACCGGTCTGAATGAGTTCCCGGGTCAAGTGCCGTTCTTCCATCAGGATGGCCGACTTGCCAATGACCAGGGAGAGGCCCCGTTCCAAGCCCACTTCCAGACGTGCCCGGGCGTGCGCTACGCGTTCGCCGTGGGTGGCAACATCCACCCAGATCTCCCCGTCCCGCACCTCTACCGGGAAGGCCGGGGTATCGTCCGCCCACAGGTCAAAGGCGCCGCCCGTCTTCAAATCAAAGCGGGCATGATGCCAATGGCAGGTCAGAATGCCATTGCGGACGGATCCCCGGTCCAGGGGAAATCCCATGTGGGGACATCGATTGTCCACGGCATACACTTTCTCTTCGTTCAGAACCAGGGCCACGGTTATGCGGTCCCAATGTAAGCGCCGCCATGCCTTGCGTCCGCAATTCCTCCATTGTCATGGCATAGACAAAGGAACCGTTCGTGTTCGCGGTACCGTTGAGAGCGCTCTCACCCATAATCTTTCTCCTACCACCTAATTTTCTGAGATGTTGCAGCGCGCGTCTTGCAAATAGCCCACAGTTCCAGACGCTCAAGCGCTCCGTAGTTTACCAACAAACGGCGGAGCTGTCACGCCCATATTGCCTGTTGGCTGTGTCTCATACCCGTTGCAGGTATTCCCAATGGACAGGGCAACCGCAGCCCCCTCACCTGTGGCGCTTGCCACCTGTTTGGTGCTGCCCGCCCGCGGCGAAGATGCCAGGCACATTGGTTTCCAGCATGACGGGGGCATGGTCCCCGTATTGGGCCATGCCCCCGTCCCGATGTGCCCGATCATGGCCTGTGATCACAAACCCCCAACGATCTGTCAGGATTCCGCTACGTTGCAGAAACAGGGTATTGGGCACAAGGACGATCAAATGGTCGGTATGATGCGCTTGCCTGCATTGCGTTGCAGCACATAGGCCTCTCCCGCCTTGTTTTCCTCGATGTTGATCCATGTGTAGGGAATCTGGCGATCCACCAGAAATGTCTTGCTGCGCCGTCAATCGGGACACCAATACGCCCCGTAAATCGTGACAAAAGGGAAAGGCATGCAAAATCACCCATCTGATGGGGAAAGGGAGAGTTGACTCACGCGTGGTACAGCCGAGCATATTCCCTCTCGCATGCGTCCGGAAATCGGTCTTCGCGATGGACCGCACAAAGGAGGCCGGCAAGAGGAGGCCACAGCACCACGGGCTGGCAGGATCACAAACCAGCCCCTTGGATCTGAGCCATACCTGATCCCGCCAAACAGGTTCATGTCCCAGGATCCCTGGGAAGCGCAAACCCTAAGGACTGCCTGCCCGAAGGCCATGTGCCACCAACACAGCTCCGTCTCCATGCTCAGGCGGACCGGTTACCGGCACGGTATCCTCTCCCACAGTTTGTCTCCCGATCGGGACAGAGTTGAAGATCCAGGGATTCATCGTCCTGGAACACCAGAAACCTTCCCTCAGCCTACGGTGTGACCTGCCAGACCAGTTACCAGGATACGTCTAATGTGGAATTAACTGCTTAACGATAACAGGGGAAACCCCAGAATGGAAGTAGTGTATCCCTACATTTGGAGGGTTCCCCATGGCACACAGTATAGCCTTTGAGGATCGGGCGACCGTGGTGTTTGTGTAGGTGGATGACGGGTACCCGTGCCATGGCGTGCGTGGGCTCCAGGGCAAGGTGGGGGCGAAACCGGTCTTCCGTGACCGTGAAGTCATGACACGGCTCCTGTGGAGGGATTTCCTGCCCTTGCCCGGGGAGACCCAGTTCCTGGCGTTTCTGCGGGCCAACTACCTGTCTCTCTTTCCCCGGCGGCTGAGCCAGAGTCAGTTCAATCGGCGCGCCCGGAGTCTGTCCCGGCGGGTGGAAGAACTGCGGCGGCACGGGACCCAGGCGCTGGGGGCCACGTGTGCTTCCCTCTATCTGCGGGATATCCAGCCGCTGCCGGTGGTGGGTTACAAACGGGACAAGAGCCGGAGTGATTTCACGGCGACGGCGGATTACGGCGTGTGTGCCCGTCGCCACTGGAAGTACTTTGGCTACCAACGGGTTCTGCGGTGTACGTGGGAGGGGGTACCGGTGGTCTATGACCTGGTGCCCGCCTCCACCGATGAACGCGTGGCCGGGAATCAGGTCCTGGACGGTCTGTGGCAGGCCCAGTTCCTGCGGGGACAAGGGGTTCATGGGGGAAGATGGGCAACGCCGGTACCGGGAAACGCGCCAGGTGGACATCCTCACCCCGTACCGGGCCCACCAGCTGCCATCCCATTCCCCGCGCTTTACCGCGTGGCTCCAGAGTGTGCGCGAACGGATGGAGGGGGCTTTCCACGAAGGGCAGAACACCGGACGCCATCGGGAACATCTGCGCTGCAGGACCCTGCGCGGTTTGAGCACCCATGTCATGGCCAAGATGGCCAGCCATACCCTGAAGTTGCTCTTGTGCCGTGGGGCCGGGATCGATGTGCAGACTTTCAGGGACAGCCCTCTGTCTCATGTTGGGGCACCAGGAACTTTAGAACGGCAGCTCAAAGTCCTGCATGGACGTGATGTTCCTCCGCTGCAGCCAGCGGCAACGGAACTGGGTTGCAGAATCCGCTGGAATCGAACCAGGCACTGGAGGTCGACAGCTGAAGTATTTCTGGGGGCTGTTGGTATTCTTCAGGTTGGTCGTCAGATATCTATAATCCTTTAATCCGCGTCAGCGACGGTGAGGGTAACTCAGGTCTGTATGGTGAGGGGCCTCCCGGAAGGGCGGGGAACTACGAGCATTCCTGATGGCATGGTGTCCTCTGTATGCGTCAGATCCAGAATTCGTTGGTCACGGCCTACCAGCTACCACCAAAGGATGCTTTCCCATGATTCAATTCCAGCGGGTCTTCAAGGGGACGGAAAGACGTTGGAGCCATCTGTATCTGGCAGCGATTATCTGCATGATCGGGGCGGCAGCGATTCTGCGTTTTTATGAATTGTCCGTGAATTCCTTGTGGCTGGACGAAGCCGTAGCCGCCAACAACGCCCGGGGCTCTTTCGCTGAGCTCATCTGGAATACCCGCTCCAGGAATTCCTCACCAATCCTATATCCCCTGATTTTATTTGCCATACAGAAATGGCAGAGTACCTCCCTCACGGTGCGGCTAGTACCAGCTCTGGCCAGCGTTCTAACCGTCGTTGCTGTGTTATCCCTGTTACCGCGGTTTGGAGTCGACCGACGGGTAGCGTGGTTAACCGCTCTCATGTCTACCGTGTCCACAGCCGCCATCATGCATGCCCGGGATGCCAGAGAATACTCCACCGACGTGCTATTGGCGATTCTACTCATATCCGGTTTGCTGGCATTTCTGCAGGCAAACAAGAAGACATTGCTCGGTATATCACTGTTCCTGGCCCCTTTGCTGCAATACAACCTCGTCTTGCTTAGTGCAGCTGTGGTTGGAACGGCGGCCATACATCTGATCGCCAAAGACGTCTGTGGGGAACATGCCTCTGGCAAGCCTGCGCACGGCCAATCCCCCAGACTGACCGAACTGATCTGGCCGCTAGTCTGTTTTGTTGCTGGATGCGCAATCACAGCATGGGTTACCTTGCGATTCCACTGGCGCCCTGGCGGTTTCGCTAGCGCTACCTACCTAAATCCGTACTACTTTCTTGAGGAATTCAATCACTTGTCGGCATTAGTTCGTTTCCTGGGAACCCGCACATGGCAACTCTTCGATTACCATCTGCCACCCACGGTGCCCATTGTGGGGATTGTAGCCATCGGGTTGCATTGGGTAGGACTGATTGCAAGACGAAAGGTCAATGCTTTGGTGACTCTCTGTCTCTTGGCCTTGGCCTTGGCCATAGGGGCTGCATTGGTCAGAATATATCCCCTGGGTCCCATTCGGCAATGTTTATACCTGGGTCCAGTGATTCAATTGGCCGTAGCCCAGGCATTTGTCTGGCTCCTGGACTATGGCAGGCCCCGATTCCTTCCCCCGTGGACAGGTCCAGCTGGTCTAGTCCTAGCCACGGGCTGCGTCGGATTCGCGGGCATTGTTGATCTCCTGAACACTGACCTCTATGCAGACAAACAACCAGTCAAAGACATAATGGCCATCTTGGAAGATGAGGCACGTGCCGAAGACCTTGTCTTCGTTTCCGGTGGGGCCAAACCAGCAGTCCAGTTTCATCGCACGAGAGAATTAAACTATCATTTCGGGACCTTTGAACAATCGTTTGAAGACTGTTTTGACAAGGTACGGGATTTGTGGACAACCTATGGACCAACCACACTGTGGCTGGTCGGATCACATTATCCGGTCTGTCAAGGCTGGCATTTCCTAGAGCTTCTTGATGAACATATCCAGGTCGACCATCTGTATTATCATCCAGCATCTCAACTTCATAGGGCCACGTACTCCGTAGCAAGGTCTAGCCAAGAGTCATCTGTCAGAGGGCTAACCCAAGACCCGGTCGTGACGATAGAGGATCTCCTTCACAGCCTGCAAGCAGTCTATTCAAATCGTTACGAGGTTTTCTTTTACCATCACAAGCTGATACTCGCTGTCAGACAGTGTACCCGCCAAGATTATTTCGCCACAGTGCGTATGGAGGCCTATTCTGCTGAATCTCAACAACCCACTTTCTACGGATACCTCAATATGCGAGAATATGCATTCAGGGTCAATGAGAGATGTCTGGCAGTGTATACGCTTCCGAAGTCCGACCTGCGACGAATCAAGATCTATCTGTCTCATCCGGGACAGGGTGAAGTCTGGAAAGCTGAAGTCGATTTGGATACGGTTCTCCAGGCCGAGTAACTCATCCTGAGCCCTGGGGAAACAGGCAAATCAACTGCAGGACATGCGGTGTTGCCGTCCGTTGTACAACTGGGAAAGTGGCCCTGCATGGTTTTGGGCACTATGGGTCAGGCGCCTGCAAGTGGCATCTGGTTGCCAAGTCCCTGGTCCTCGGTCGCATGGGCCGGACCGGGTACATGCACGGATGGCGGACGTTGCTGTCCGTTACCCAGGAGGCTGCCACTTGGATAGAACTGATGCACGTTCCGCTTTCCGTGTTAGAATCAGTCTTTCTTCATGTCCGCGGCATAACCGCGTGACACCCGAGATTAGCCATCAACATGCCCATTTCATCCACGCTTACATCCCGATGCGAAGCCGCCCTGGATTTCGCTGACAAGCAAGTTCGTCATCTGGTGGAAACTTACCCTGATTTTCTGCCCATGTATACCATGCAGGGCAAGTGGAAGCACGCAGGCGAGGCCTGGACAAATTGGTGTGAGGGCTTTGTGGCGGGACAGATGTGGATATTGCATCGTCACACCCAATCCGATTATTGGCTGGAGAAAGCCATCCACTATTCCCGGCTCCTGGAAGGACGCCAGCATGACCGTGAAGTCCACGATCTGGGATTCACGTTCTGGTCCTCCTGGCAACGCTGGTTCGACCTGACCGGCGATACCGCCTTGCAGGAGGTTATCGTCACCGCCGGTCAAACCATGGGGTTGCGCTTCAAGGAAAAAGGGCAGTACTTGCGTTCCTTTGTGGCGGACGAGAGCCTGTTCATTGACATTATGATGAATGTCGGCATCATTTTCTATGCCGCGCAGACAACGGGGGATGAAGATCTGTGGCGCCGGGCCCTGCAGCATTGCCTGACTACGCGCCGGTACCTGGTGCGCGGTGACGGCAGTACCTCCCACGAAGGCATTTTCGATCTGGAGACAGGCGAATTCCTGCAACAGACAACCCATCAGGGATGGCGTGGCGATTCCTCCTGGGCCCGGGGCCTGGCCTGGTCCCTGTATGGCTTTGGCACCGTCTATACATACACACAGGACGTGCGTTTTCTCCAGTGCGCGGAACTGAACGCCCAGTATTACATGGAACAGACGCCAGCGCATGGCGTGCCGCCCAACGACTGGCGGGAACCGGAACCGGTGGATCCCTACGAGAGTTCTGCCGCGGCCATCGCCGCCTGCGGCTTCTTCAACCTGGCACGGCTGGTCCAGGATGCCTTCCGGGCTGCCACCTACCATGCGTATGCCTGCACGATTCTGGAGACGCTCACGGAACCGGGATTCCTGGCTCATCAGACGCCGGGCTGGGAGGGCATCCTGAAACGGGGCATGTATCACCAGAAGCTGGGCCTCGGCGTCAACGAAAGCGTCATGTGGGGCGAATACTTCTACCTGGAAGCGTTGGCCAAGGCCCTGGACTATGAGTAAAACTGCCTTGATCACCGGGGCGGGTCGCGGCATCGGCCGTGGCATCGCCATTGCCCTGGCCACCCGGGGATGGCATGTGGCCATCAATTACCGCAGCAACGAAGAGGCCGCGCGTACCGCGGGCCGCCTGGTGGAGGAGGCAGGGGGAAAGGCGCACCTGGTACCCGGTGACCTGGCTTCGGCCGCCGACCGCCAGGCCATCGCCGAGCGGACTTTCCACCTCTTTGCCCGCCTGGGTCTGCTGGTCAACAATGCCGGCATGGCACCGCGCCAGCGTGTCGATTTGCTGGAGATGACCGAGTCCAGCTATGACGAGGTCATGGCAGTCAATCTCAAGGGGCCCCTGTTCCTGACCCAGGCCGTGGCCCACAGGATGACAGAGGCTGTCAAGGCCGGTGACGCACCGGGCAAAATCGTGAACATCGGCTCCATCAGTGGCTTCACCAGCAGTCCCACCCGCAGCGAATACTGCATTTCCAAGGCGGGCATGACCATGATGACGGCCCTGCTGGCAGACTGCCTGAGTCCTTTTGGCATCAATGTCTACGAAGTCCAGCCCGGTATCATCGAAACCGACATGACCAGCGGTGTGAAGGGCAAGTATGATGCCCTGATTGCCGATGGTCTGACCCCCATTCCCCGCTGGGGCACCCCCGAGGATATTGGCCGTGCGGTGCTGGCGTTGGCCCAGGACGCATTGCCCTTCTCGACCGGCGAGGTGATTCGCGTGGATGGTGGCTTCCATCTGCGGCGGCTATAGTTCCGGGTACCCGACAACTTTCTTGCGTACTGGCAGGCATTTCCATGGCTCAACGACTGCGCCGCGTGGCGCAATTGCGAACTCCGGCACACCTGCGGCGTTACCTGGCGGCTCACGGGATTGATCTGCCCTTTGACGAGGATCTGCACACCGGCTCCACGTCCCCCCTGGCACAGCCCTACGCCCTGCAGGACTTCACCATCGGCAACCGCTTCTGTGTCCACCCGATGGAAGGCTGGGACGGCACCACGGAAGGCGAACCCACGGATCTGGTGCGTCGCCGCTGGGCCCGGTTCGGGGCCAGCGGGGCCAAACTGATCTGGGGTGGCGAAGCGGTGGCGGTTCGACCGGATGGCCGGGCCAATCCCAATCAGCTGATGCTGACCGCAACGTCCATGCAGGGCATAGGGGAATTGCGTACCCTCCTGGTCCAAACCCACAAGGAACGCTTCGGCGCCGCGGATGATCTCCTCGTGGGCCTGCAACTGACCCATTCGGGCCGTTTTGCCCGGCCGCGCGACAAGGCCCGCATGGAACCCTGGTTGCTGTACGAACACCCTGTCCTCAATCCCAAATTCCATGTCGCGGCGGATGCGCATCGCATGAGCGATGACGACATCAAGCACCTCATCGACGATTTCATCACGGCCGCCGTCCGGGCACATGAGCTCGGCTTCCACTTTGTGGACATCAAGCATTGCCACGGCTATCTGGGCCATGAATTCCTGAGCGCCTACGACCGACCGGGGGAATTCGGCGGCAGCTTTGCGAATCGTACCCGCTTTCTGCGGGACATTGTGGCCGGCATCCGGGCCCAGGTACCGGAGCTCCGGATCGGTGTCCGGCTCAGCGCCTTCGATTTCATTCCTTTCCGGCCCGACCCGGAACTGCAGGGCCAGGGCGTACCCGACGATACGGCCATCGGCACGGATCCCTATCCCTACGCCTTTGGCGGCGACAGCTCCGGGATCGGACTGGATCTGGAGGAAGCCGTGCCCTTTCTGGATCTGCTGCAGACTCTGGACATTCCGCTGGTCAACATCACGGCCGGCAGCCCCTATTACGTGCCCCATATCCAGCGGCCGGCCTTGTTTCCCCCTTCCGACGGCTATCTGCCACCGGAAGATCCGCTGGCCGGTGTGGCCCGCCAGATCCACGCCGTTGCCTATCTCAAACAGCGCTGTCCCGATCTGGCCATGGTCGGTACCGGCTACTCCTATCTGCAGGAATGGCTGCCCCATGTCGCCCAGCATGTGGTGCGGACGGGGATGGCGGACTTCGTGGGGCTGGGGCGCATGATTCTGTCCTATCCCGACATGCCGGCGGACATCCTGGCCGGACAGTCCTTGCAGCGCAAACAGATTTGCCGCACATTCAGTGACTGTACCACCGCCCCGCGCAATGGCCTCGTTTCCGGCTGCTTCCCGCTGGATGACTTTTACAAGGAACGTCCCGAAGCCGCCATTCTCCTGTCTCTCAAGCAGGAAACCTGATCATCACGGCGCAGGGCCGTGCCAGTTGTCCCTCACGTTGAAGGAGCTCCAAGCCATGTCCAAGATCCGTACCACGCTGGTCGGGAGCTATCCTGTCCCAGACTGGGTGCTCAATACCCCTACCCGCACCTCGCTCCAGGACGCCCTCAAGGTCGTGGTCAAGACACAGGAAATGGCCGGTCTGGACGTCCTGGTGGATGGCGAACTGGGCCGCTTCGACATCAATCATCCGGAAACCAACGGCATGATCGAATATTTCCTCCGGCCCATGGCCGGCTTGTCCACCGAGCTGTCCCAGGAGGAAATCCGGGAATTTCACGCCCAGGAACACATGCAATTCCGTGCCCAGCCCGCCGCTGTGGTGCGGGACGACCTGGGGGAAGGCACCCTCGATTTGGCAACAGACTACCAGCAGTTTGCCGCCTTGACCGAGCGTCCGGTCAAGTTCACGGTCACCTCGCCCTATATGCTGGCGAAAACGATTTTCGATCCGTACTACAACAGCCTCTACGACCTGTCCATGGCCCTGGCGGATGTACTGGCCAAGGCCATTGGCGGCATTGATGCGGACATCATTCAGGTGGATGAAGCCAACCTGCCCGGAACGCCCGAGGATGCGGACTGGGCGTACGAACCCCTCAACATTGTGCTGGATGCCATTCAGGGCGACAGTTCCCTGCATCTCTGTTTCGGCAATTATGGGGGCCAGCGGATTCAATCCGGCTTCTGGGCGGATTTGATGCCCTTTCTCAACCGGCTGGATGTGGATGCCCTGATTCTGGAGTTTGCCCGGCGGGGGTATGACGAACTGGAAGCCTTCCGCGATCTGAAACCCGAGATCGCGATGGGGGTGGGTGTCATTGACATCAAGGACCTGGAGATCGAATCCCCCAGTCTGGTGGCCGCGCGCATTGAATTGGCGGCCAACTGTTTGGGCGCAGAGCGGATTGGCTGGGTCCATCCCGACTGCGGTTTCTGGATGCTCCCCCGGAACGTGGCCGACGGCAAGATGCAGAATCTGGTGAAGGGCCGGGATCTGTTCTATGCGGAAGCGCATCCATCGGAGTGACGTGCAGGAGCCCTGATCATGCCCGAGGCTGTCCCGGTGCGTATGGCCGCCGTTGGCCTGAATCACAACCACATTTACGGCATGGTCCAATCCCTGTTGCAGGCGGGCGCCCAGTTGACGGCCGTACATGCGCCCGAGGCCGACCTGCTGCACGACTTTACCCGGGCCTTTCCCCAGGCCCGGCCGATCCCGGAACCGGATGCGGTGTACGAAGATCCCGATATTGACCTGATCCTGACCGCCGCCATTCCTTCGGAACGGGCCGGCATTGCCCGCCGGGCCATGGCGCACGGCAAGGATGTCATGAGTGACAAGGCCGGCATGACCACCCTGGAGCAGTGGCAACGGGTGAAAGACACGCAAGAGGCCACCGGCCGCATTTACGCCATTGCCTACAGCGAACGCATTGCCAGCCGGTCTACCACCAAGGCGCTGGAGCTGGTACAGGCGGGGGCCATAGGTCAGGTGATTCACCTCATAGGGCTGGGACCCCATTCCCTGCGCAAGGACATGCGTCCCCCCTGGTTCTTCCGCCAGGCTACGTCCGGGGGCATCCTGTGCGATATCGCAGCCCATCAGTTTGACCAGTTTCTGGCTTTCAGCCAGGAGCCGGAGCCCATCATCGTGCACGCCCAGGTCGCCAATCGGGCCAATCCGGACACACCGGAATTCGAGGACTTCGGCGATGTCGTCATGCAGGGACAGCATTGTTCCGGCTACATCCGCGTAGACTGGTTTACCCCGGCCGGCCTGGCCAGCTGGGGGGATACCCGCCTGACGGTGCTGGGCACGGAAGGGTACATGGAAGTGCGCAAGAATCTGGATCTGGGCGGTCGCCCGGGTGGAGATCATCTCTTTCTGGTCAATGACAGGGAAACCCGGTACATTGACTGCTCCGGGGTGGAACTGCCCTATCCCAAGGCATTCCTGGCGGACATCCGCAACCGGACCGAAACGGCGATGAGCCAGGATCACTGTTTCCGGGCCATGCGTCTGGCCCTGGAAGCCCAGGCCCTCGCGAACGCCTGATCCTGGCGAATCCACCCATATGCCGTCGCCCATGAAGGTACCCCCCGATTTCGATGCCGCCGTAGGCATGCTGCGGCACGAAACGGAATTCGGCGTCTTTCATGAAACGCGCAAATCCTGCCGTTTCGCCTGCGAACTGATAGCCCGGGGCACCCCCGCCGATCTGGCGCTGGCCATCACGGTGCTGGAGGCGGTGCTGCAGTGCCAGATGACCGATCCGGCCAACGCGCACCAGGGCAACTTCCGCTGGATGGCCGAGGACAGCCACATAGAGGATCTGAATGCCGGTGTGTTCTGCCTGGAGCACCTGATTCCCATGATGCTGTCGTACCGCAAGCGGCTGCCACCGGATTTGCAGGACCGGGTGCTGCAGGCCATTCAGCTGGGTCTGCAGGAAGTCCGGCGCCTGGATGTCTGGGTAGGTTATACCAACATCACGGCCCTGTCCCTGCTGGCGCTCTGTCTGGGCGGCGATCTGCTGGACGATGCGCGTCTGCGGCTGGAAGGGCAGGCCAAACTCCGCGCCTGGGTCGCCTTTACGGCCCACAGCGGCCATGTCCTGGAATTCAACAGCCCTACGTACGCGGCGGTGACGATACGGGCGCTGGCCCGGCTGCGCGATGGCGTGCGGAATCCCGATACGGCCCTGCTGGCGGAGATCATGCTCTGCCGCCTGGGTCTCAGTTACGCCCTGCACCTGCACAGGGGCTCGGGCCGTCTGGCTGGCCCCCATGCCCGCGCCTACCAGCCCAGCATGGCTGGCGACGCCACGCCGGAAATCCGGCAGTTTCAGCAGTGGCTGACGGCGGGTATTCTGCCGGCCTGGCTGGCTACGGTACAGGAGCATCTGCCTCGCATCTATACGGTGCGGGAAGGCATTCTGCCGATCCTGGCCAGTGACATGACCACCCATGTCACACCCTCCTTTGCCCTGGGGAGTACATCCCGCAGCTTCCATCCCCAGGGCAACCCCGTCACGGCCCATCTCGGGACTTCTGTCGGCCAGGGCACCGGTATGTTCTACACACGGTATATCCTGGACGACAAGTGGCTGGGAGATTTCTACCACGCCACCGATCGCTCCAATACGCGCAATCTGCTGGATGAGGGTGAGTTCCTGGGCGTCCAGCAGCAGGGCGCCCTGCTGGGATGCTATGCGCCACGGGTCGGCCAGGCCACGTTTCGCAGTGCCAAGACCTCATTCATCTGGACTCAGCAAGCCCATGTGCGGCAGGTGCAGGTGGATGGCCGTGAGGTACGCCAATATCCCTTGGCGACTCATCCCGCCACCTGCATCACCGTCGTGACAGATGCGGTATACTTTGTGCTCAAGCCCCTGCATGTTTCGGCCCTGCTGGCTACGCCCACCCTGGTGCTGGATCAGCGGGAAGGGGATCTGGTGTGTGAGATCTACCATTACCGCGCCGGGGAAGCCAAGCGCTTCTGGGATCTGGCCTGGCCGGGCGCCTTTTACAAGGGTCGCCCTGCCTGTCTCTTCTACCTGGAACTGGTGGAGCGCAGTGCGGTAGCCAGCCTGGATGATCTGGAAGCCTACCTGGCACAGGTTCAGCTCCATTGCCAGGTCGATCCGGCCCGGACCCGCACGCAGCCCGATGATACCCGGCTGCTCCGCGCCACCGCCACCGGTCCCGCCGGTGCGCTGGACCTGCAGATCGACCTGATGGATTTCACCGCCATGCCAGCGGTGCCAGCGTCGGAGGGCACTGTGCTGCTGGAATCCCCCACCGCGGTGCAACGGCAGGCCTCTTTCGAGCTGGACAGCACGCGGGTATCCTTCACCCGGGGCAATGTTACCTTCTGCCAGGACGGGGTAACAGGCGAGTGGCATCTGCTCCAGATGCACCCCGCTCCCTGCCGGGTGGAAGTGGATACCGGTCAGGCCGTCCACGTGATAGAGACGTCCGACATGGCACTGGTCCAGGGCCGGGATGGCCAGGTCACGGTTCGGGGGATGGGCCTCGGTACCGCATAGCCAACAGGGTCATCCGTTCCTCCATACCCATGGATGACCATCATTCTTCCGACCAAGTTGCACAGGAATCGAGAGACACGTCATGACACAGGAACAGCCAATCAAGGTGGGTATAGCAGGTTTGGGTCGCAGCGGCTGGAATATCCATGCCCATCTGCTGGAGCTTGTACCTGAGCTGTACGAGGTGGTCGCGGTCGTTGACGGGGATGCGGAGCGGCGGGCGGAAGCGGAATCCCGTTTTGACAGCCGGGCCTATGCGGAATTTCCGGCGTTGCTGGCGGACAGCGAGGTAGAACTGGTGGTGATCGCCCTGCCCAGCTTCCTGCATGCCGACCTGACGGTGGCAACCCTGGAAACGGGCCGTCATGTGGTTTGCGAGAAACCGATGGCCGACTCCCTGCCGGACGCCGCCCGCATGGTTGAGGCAGCACGCCAGTATCCGGGCACGCTCTCCATCTTTCAGCAGCGCCGGTATAACGCGGACTTTCGCAAGGTGCAGGAAATCATCGCCTCGGGTATCCTCGGCCGCATTGTCCACATCCGCATGACCGAAAACCGGTTTGGCCGGCGCTGGGACTGGCAGACCCTCCAGCGCTATGGGGGCGGTTCGCTCAACAATACGGGACCGCACTATCTGGATCAGGCCCTGCAGCTGTTCGGTCCCGCCACCCCGGAGGTCTTTTGCCATCTGGACCGGACCCTCACGCTGGGAGATGCGGATGATCACGTGAAAGTGGTCATCAAGGCCGAGGGGGCCCCTACCATTGACATCGAGATTTCCAGTGCCTGTGCCTATCCGGGCGAATCCTGGAATGTAATGGGGACGCAGGGCGGCCTGCGCAGTCATCAGGGCGGACTGGAATGGCGCTGGTTTGACCCGGCCGCACTGGAACCCCGGACCCTTGATACCCAGCCTACCCCTGACCGCAGCTACAACCGGGACGTGATTCCCTGGCAGGAAGACCGCTGGACGCCTCCTGTCCCGGATGAACCACTGTATGTCCAGTATTACCGGGATCTGTACCAGACGCTGCGCCATGGGACCCCCCTGCCCATCACCCCCGAAAGTGTGTACCGCGTGA
>CAXXOQ010000260.1:0-16673 GCA_963664185.2 Caldilineaceae bacterium
AATCTTTCCGCGTGATCCTGACTCCGTCGTGCGACATGGTGACCTCTGGTGGACGTACACCCAAAGTGAAAGATGTTTTGACGGCAAGATGCCACCCGATCCAAGATAGCCTGGCAAGCGTCAATATGCATCCCAGGGACACCCCACGATCTAGAAAGAGTTTGCAATCCACAGTGCTCAGCCAAGGTTATTTCCAATCCATCATACCGTTCCCGTCACTGGCCGGAGTGATCCCGCGTATGGCGGCCAATCTCCGGGATTTGCAGCTTGTTCCTATGCAGCAGATAGGGAATGGAACTGAATTTGCCAGGATTGCCGCCATTGACAGCCCGTTCCGAGAACTGGTGGCTTGGGCATATATGCAGATCGCCTGTCGTCCTGGACTACCGGAACGCGATTTGTCATCTTGGGTGGAAGAAATCATTCAGACTGCGCAGGTCTAGCGACAACGCTGGTCACTTAATACTACAGTCGTAACTAGCTGCGGTATACTATTCGGGAGCACTATCCGCTTGTGTCCCGATGTCCGCAACCCGGTCCGTCTCCTCTCTGCCTCCCATCGTTACGGCGGCTACCGTGCGTGCCTGGGACCCTTCTTTGCGCGCAGCGAGACGCGGCAGCGCGCCCTGGCCTACGTCAAGGGGTTGCTGAGCACCGCCGCACGCAAGAATGGCTGGCAGCTGGCAGAAAGCAACGGGGATCGCACGCCGGACGGGAGCCCATACCTGCTGCTCCGGGCGCAGTGGTCGCCCGACGCCCTGTGGCCCCTGTCATAGCGCACCTGGGGCCCCCCGCAGGGGATGCGGATCGTGGAAGAGACGGGGTTCCTGAAGAAGGGGACGCATGCGGCCGGGGTGGTACGCCTGTACTGTGGGACGGCGGGGCGGGGCGCGAACTACCAGATTGGGGTCTTTGTGGCCTATGCCAGTGCCCGGGGCTGCACGCAGGTGGACCGGGCGCTCTACCTGCCCCGGGCCTGAACCGAGGCGTCAGCGCGCCGGCAGGTGGTGGGCCTGGCGCCAGACACGGCCTTCGCCACCAAGCCGCAGTTGGCATGCCGGCTGCGGGCGCGGGTTTTGGACACCGGGTTGCCGGCAGCCCGGTGTGGTGGGGGACAGTGTCTATGGCCACGCCGGGGCCCTGCGCCAGCGGCTGGAGAACCAGGGGCAGGCCTTGACAAGGGTACTGAGTCCTTACCAAGCCTGTCAGGCAGGTCAAGCCCGATGCTTAGCGACTTCGTGAGCACCCGCGTTCCTGCCACGTGAGGTTCGGGGCTCTGAACCCACCATCAAGTTCCAGGGCAACGGCAAAGTCGGGACTCAAGTGCAGGAAGCCACCATCCAGGATCCAGGGGACAGCGGACCCTGGACCGTAATGCTTCCAGCGCAGACGGACAGGGACAATGCAGGGGCATTCCGGTGCGAGGCGGGAAAATCATGGCGTTGCATAGCAACGCTCTGCGACTTTGCGGTTGCCCTGCATCAAGTCCGAGCCGAATGATAACATTGTGTTATATATTACGTCTGATGTGGAATCATCGGGAACATCGGCGGTGCCAGACCCGGAGCGGTTGGATCACCCATGTCATGGCCAAGATGGCCCGCCATACCCGGAAGCGGCTCGGGTGCCGTGGGGCCGGGATGGATGGGCAGACTTGCACGGGGACTACTGAATTCCACATCAGACGTATACTACAATAAGCCAGTCAGGGCCAGGGGCAGGCGATGGGACAACTGCACGACAGTCGGTACAAGAAGCTGCACCAGCAGCACGCGGTCATGCTGGAATGGTCCCGGCATGTCAGTACCGTGCTGGATCTGGGGGAAGTGGTGCCGGACTCCCTGCGGGTGCACACGCCGGCCTTTACGGACGATCGGCTGCACTCCCGGCTGGCGGATGGGGGCTGGGAATTCCGCACGGAGCGGGAAGCGCATCTGCTGCTGATGTCCGAATACCAGGCCACCCGGGATCCCATCCTCCATTTGCGTCAGTGCCACTATGCCCTGAGCCAGTTGATCGCCGGCTATGAAGCGCGACATTTCCGTGTGCGGGAGGGGTTTCCGGCGCCGATTGTGGTGGCGTTGTATACGGGGGCGGAGCCGCATCAGCCCAAGCCGGTCGAGGACTTGATCGGCCGTCACCAGCGGCACCTGTTTCACCTGAAGCTGCCGACCTTGCACCTGGACATGCTGCACATGCCGGCCGCGGAAATTCCGGACCGGGCCTTGCTACGCACGATTTTTCAGGTGGAGCGGGAGTGGCGGCCCCGACCGGCCATGGCCCAGCTGGAGGCATTCCTGCAACAGTCCACGGACAGCGACCTGAACCGGGCGCTGGTGATCTTCGGGGCGGCGAGCCTGGCGCGGTGGGCGGGGACGGTGGATGCCGCGGGTCAGCCTCTGCTCCAGGAAGAGGATTTGGCGCGGATAACACAAGCAGGAGAGTTGGTCATGCAGGCGGAAGTACTACAGAAGCATTTGGACGACCTGAGAGCGGAAGGAGAGGCTCAGGGGATAGCGCAGGGGATAGCCCAAGGAGAAGCCCAGGGGGAAGCCCGGGGAGAAGCCCGGGCCAAACGGGAAGCCCTGATGTCCCTGGCCCGGATTTTCTGTACCCCGGCGCAATTGGCGGCCTTTGTGCAGGAACTGGACCAGACCCCCAGTGCCGACTGGCCCGGGGCCGATGAGGTGTACTGGCGGTTTGGACCGGACCACCGGGCCGGGGAGGGTTAGACCGGACCTGTGCGGGATGCCCCGGGCACAGCCCCGCTCCCAGCACCTGGGCCCAGTACTGCCGCCGTGCTTCCACCCGCCGGGACAGACGCTGGGACGCTGGGCACGCCGATGGCACGGACGCTGGCGGAGCCACCGGGGAAAGAGGGACAGGTCATGGGCCCGCCGAAACGCCAGGCATGGTGTCGCCCCGGGCAAGGGCAGGCAATCCCTCCACAGGAACAGCGTCATGACCTCACGGTCACGGCAGACCGGTTTCGCCCCCACCTGGCCCTGGTGCCCACGCACGCCATGGCACGGGTACCCGTCATCCCCCCACACGCACACCACGGGCGCCCGCTCCTCCAATGCTATACGGAGTGCCATGGGCAAACCTCCGCATGTAGGGATACGCTACTTGTATGCTGGGGTTTCCCCTGTTATCGTCAAACAGTTGATTCCACATCAGACGTATATTGTAGGTCTGTATGGCTTTCGGGAGCGAGGCCGATATGCCCATTCCACTCCAATCCAAGGCGGTTGCAAACCACTTTCTGGAGCTGGCGGGATCAGAAAGCGGTATTACCCTGCTGAAAATGCAGAAACTCGTGTACTTCGCACAGAGGAAAGTGTTCTTGACACACAGAAGGAGGCATCTGAACTTCAAGATGCAACTCAGGATCGAAAGGAACGGAAGAGGTATGCACAGTTGGCATACTGGTTAGCCGGGGGTTGGCTTGCGGCAATCGTGGTGGTGGTGGGCCTGCAGGGATTTGGCTTGTGGGGCTTCAACTTTCGGATGGTGGGCCTATTGCATTTCGCTGTGCCAACACCGCTTCTGTGAGTGGTGTTCCAGTGGTGGTCGTTCGCTATCTGTTTCCCAGACGTTAATGCCGGGCACACTCATTCAGAAGCACGCGAGCCCAACGTGTTAATTCATTATTGCCATCACCTACTACCGTTGCAGGTAGATGGAATAGGTGATGACAGTGCCGGGGGGCCTCAGGGCTTTGACAAAGCAGGGCAAACGCAAAGTCGCGATCAGGGCAGGGCGGTGGCCAGGATCCAGGGCTGGTGTCCAATCCGGTCGCGCAACAGCCCAATGGACACATCCGCTCTGAAATGCTGCTGAAGCGTGCGGACCATGTTTAAGGCGGCCCGCCGCAGGGGGATGCCCATCACGGCGGGGGCATCCCCCTGCGCATGCGGCAGTCGTCCTTCCGGAACTGCATGTCCAGGTGCGGTACAGGCCGTTCTCGGCACCCCAGTGGCCGCGGACGAAGCCCAGCAGGACGGCCGCGGGGTCCGTTGCGTTCCGTGCGCTCCCGGATCAGTCCGTGCAGGCCTGCACATGGACGTTGCAGATTCCCAGATCGGCAACCTGGTTGTTGGACGGCCGGAAGTCGAACGTCACCGTATGCCCCGTGGTGGAGAGGTCGCTGCCGGTTGTGGATGTACAAAACGGGGTCTGGCCCTTCTCCCGTGCGTTCTGGAATATCCGCTGTCAGAAAATGGATTTTTCACAATGGTGTGGCGGGCGGCAGCTGCGACCGTGGCTGTCAGCCTGCTGTCATTCACCTATTTCACCGGCAAGTGAGTAGGCAAAATCAATCAGAAGGTGGATGGCGTCAACGAGAACCTGAAAACTGCCAACACCACGTTGAACTCGTTCATGGACGAGATCCGTGAGGACATCAAGCGCATCTTCAGACGATTGCCACCGATCCCGGTAGCCAGCAACAGCCCCCTGCGCTTGACCTACATGGGCAGGGACATCGCCCAGACCCCAGAGGCTGGGACCTGGGCGCAACGCACAGCGGCCGTCGTGCGGGATCAGGTGGCCGAATTACCGGATTACGATGTGCAGGAATTCTGTTCTGAGTATGTGCGCAATTGGCAGCCTGCCCCGGACATGGACGCCTCTCATCAAGGCATGTGCCTACGCGTAGGGCATTGATCGGCAGGACGTGCAGTCCGTGTTGGCGATCGAGTTGCGAGACATCCTTCTGACACAGAACGACCCCGACCGGAAGTCAGAACCTGTCAACTCACCAACAGGCCAAGTCCCTAACGTATCATTCCGTTCCCATTTTGCCGCCGGCTGGACAAAGAAGGTTGGGCATAGGGTCACCCAAGCCAGCATGGCTTCTTCCTGCGCAAGAGGAACGCCCAGGGCTACCGCCACATGTTGTCAGCCCGGACAAAGCTTGGCCCAAGAGTGTACTGGGACGCATTCGGAACACCCGGCAATCTGGTATCGGTCGGGAAGGTCTCAGGATCCTGATCCAAAAGCATGGGCTGAGATGACACAGGGGCAACCTATGTTGTCCTGGCATCCGTGTGCAGTGCCAGGACAAAAACATTGGGATTTGCCCTGCCCATGGGGGGATCCAGGGCCCACCGCAAACGATTGCTTGGGTGAAAACCACGCATGAACTGCGGATCATGCTTGACGCTGTCATGCGTACCCAGACCATCTGGCAGACATTCCCATCCAGCATATTCCAGACTTGACTTTCAACACAGTGGCTTGTCCATTACATGGGCAACACTTACATCTGTAGCATTGGCCAGTAGATAGGCTTTGCCTATCCCTGCCAGGGGCCCTGACCGGGATCTGCATGCCGCCCGGAATCTGGAGGCCCGTCCGGGCAGACAGCCCAGCCACGGTCTACGGCACGCCGCGGCACGGGCAGCCGATCCCTCTGGACCGCACCGCCCATGAAGCCCGTCACGCCCCGGCCAACCCCCAACGTGGCCGAGGATGGCAGGTGGGCGCGATGCGTCAATATATATAGGAAGGACAGTCACACGGGTATGACATGCTCAGGACTGCACCGGAGCCCCAGTACGATTCAGAGGATGTCCATGGCGGTCCCGGGCGTCTGGAGTCGGCAGGAGACCCGGCCGCGGCGCGAGAGCGCAGCCGCAGCGCTGTAACCTGGAAGCCGCATCAACTGCCGGGCGCGGCAATCGACTGCCGCAGGATCAGCACCATGGGCATCGACAGCTCCTGCGGCAGGATGGCCTGCATCTGCAGCGACGTCACCAGCAGGTGGATGGCCTGCGTGCCCATGATCCGCGTATCCAGCGATACCGTCGACAGCGGCGGCTCCGCCTGCGCCGCCTCCGGGATGTCATCGAAGCCCACCACCGACAGGTCCTCCGGGATCCGTACCCCCAGGACCTGCGCCGTGTCGTACACCCCCAGCGCCATCTGGTCATTGCCGCAGATCAGCGCCGTCGGCCGCTCCGACCCCGTCAGCAGGTGCCGCGCCGCCTGCCGTCCCGACTCCTGCGTGAAGTCCCCCTGCGCCACCCACGCCGGGTTCAGTGTCAGGCCCTGTGCCTCCAGTTCCGTACGGATCCCCACCTGCCGCTCCTCCGTGCTCCGCGCCTCCGAACGCCCCCGCACATATCCCACCCGCGTGTGCCCCGCCACCAGCAGCGCCTGCGTCGCCCGCCGCGCCCCCTCCCGGCTGTCCGCATACACCGCCAGCGGGTAGCGCGAACTCTGCGTCGGCTCCACCACCACCAGCGGCGCCGCACTCGGCGTGAAATCCGAATACGGCGTCACCAGGATCATCCCGTCCACCATCACGCCGTTCAGGTCCGCCACATCCTGCTGCTCCTGCTGGGCCAGCGTCATCTGCCCCGAATAGTGCCCCCGCGTGAACACGATGCAGTTGTACCCCCGCACATGCGCTTCCTGCGTCATGCTCCGCACCAGACTCTGGTTGTACGGGTTCAGGTCCGTCACCATGATCCCCAGCCGGTTCGTGCTCAGGCCCCGCAGGCTCCGTGCCATCTTGCTGGCCACGAATCCCAGCTCCTGCACCGCCTGCTCCACCCGCTGCCGCGTCGCCACCGCCACATCCCCCTTCTGGTTCAGCACGCGCGACACCGTGCTCACCGAGACCGAGGCCCGCCGGGCCACATCATGGATGGTCGGTCGCTTCATCTTGCTCCTGTCCTCTGCCTGCTGCCGGCACGCGGTCCTGGATCCGCCGGACCTGGGTTCCCGGCGGCAGCCCCCCGCCCCGGACAACCGGACCTCTTTTAGGCAAACCACCCAATATACCACTACACGGCCCGGTTCCAAGAAAATTTTACCACTCTGGAAACGATTTCTCTTTACTTCAAGAGCAATTCCTTTGGGGATAGACGCGCAGGAAAGCCTAATCTCTGTGGGAGTTTCGGTTAGGGCTGACATCCGCATCGCCCTGTTGATCCCCTGCCGGGAAAGGTGAAAGATCCCTGCATCAAACGGGCCAAATAACACGAATGGCGGGACAGACTGGACGGGCAATGGGCAGGCGACGACGGGTGGGGCCAATGACATGGCCGCGCTTGCGGATTGGGGCCAGGCCCACCCGGCTTGGCTCTGCCCTTTTCGGGTACGGTCCCGCCTGCGGGAGTTATCCTGGACCGTGGCGCCGTCGGGCCGGGTTGCGGTCGGAAAGGCGGTTGGGCGGATCTGCGGCCTGGATCGGGGCACGGTGCACCCGGCACCGGCTCCGATGAGCATCCCCCATAGGGACAGCGCCCAGTGCCTGCGCTACCCGACGCGTGGTGTCCCGGCCTGGCCCGGGCTCCCGAGACGCTGGTCCCACAGAAGTCGCTTCCGGGTCGGCCATGCGCTTGACTCCCGGCTTCCATGCCTGCGTTCCCCGGGTTGTCGGCGCTCGTATCTGCCCCTCTGTACAGAACACGGACAAGGCAAGTGGCTGGGATCCGGGCAAGACAATGTGGGGGATGGTCGGCTACGGCGGGAAAGGGGGGGCTTTCGGGCGGTACTGGGCCCAGGCCCAACAGGAAACAGGCGCGCCTGGGGTGGGGCCAGAAGGCACAAGAGCCGGTGGCAACGGGACGATCCAGAGTGGATCCGGCAGTTGTGTGGCTGGGACCAGGGCCCCGCCAGCCCGGTTCCCACACCCGGGAAGGCATGGCGTCACCGTCCTTGTGGGATGCAGCATTGTGGTGCTGGGGCTGCGCCTGGCGTCCCTGACCGTGACAGGCCGGAATCGCCCCGCCTGTCTGTCCCTTATGGTTGGCCTGCGGGAAGCAGTCCCGCTCCAGGATACGGGCGTTCCGGGTTGCGGAAATCCAGGGCCTGGGGAAGAGTGGGGCCAGCCCCAAACCTCTCCCGGAGGTGGGTTCTTGGGATCGTGATGCAGGGCACAGGCCTCCCTGTCCGGGCCCCGGCCGGGCCGATCGCTGGGCTCCTGCCGTGACCAGAAAACCCGCATGTGACACGTGGTTCTTTTCATAGGCAATCTGTGATTTCATATATAATCTGTATCTAAAACGTTATCAGTAAATAAAATAACGATGTCAAAACGTTATCTATATCATGATTTTACGGAATTGCCACTTGACTTGTGACCTTTTCCATGCAACAATACAGATCGAGTTAAGGTTACCGGTAACGTTTTTATACGTTCCGGAAAGGTTACCGGCAAAGTTTTCTCTTCGGATATCAGTCAACGCTTCCTGATGCTGTCACTGCAGAATCCACAAGCCATGAAGACCTGGCTCTCCCGCCTGTCTCTGCTGGGGATTGTCCTATGGATGCTGCTGGCCCTGCCTTCGGCCCCCCTGGCGGCCAGTTCCGATCCCCTGACGGAGGAATTTCAGACCTGCCCCTTCCATACCCGCATGGCGGCCCCGGAAAACGTGATGATAGCGCCCGGGCCCAAGGCGGATGAAGTCACGGTGTACTGGCAGCCGCTGCGCCCGGAACAGATGGGACTGGGCGACCTGGGGCAGCTGACCAGCGTGTCGGTGTTCGTGGAGCGGCGCCAGAGTCACGGCAAGGTGCGGGAACTGCACAAGCGGCACCTGCCGCTGGGCATCTCCATGGTCACGATCTCGGACATTCCGCAGCCGCAGAGTGTGGAGGTGACGGTGGGGCTGACGCGTCAGGATTACCTGATCAGTGACACGGCGCAGGAACGCTTCGGGCGTGCGCTGCGGATTCAGTCCTTGCCGCCGGTGACGGGCTTCCGGGCCAAGATCGAGATCCCCGAGGATCCGGCGCAGGCCTCCGGGATCCCCCAGGGCGCGTTCGTGCAGGTGTCAGCCCAGGCGCAGGCGGAGAACAACACTCCTACGCTGACGCCAGATCCCGGGGAACGCAACATAAGGCTGCTGTGGGACGCGCCGTCCTCCAAGGTAGGGCTGGCCGGCTTCCGCATCGAGCGCTGCACGTCGACCACGGACTGCAGCAGTCCCCTGGCCACCTACAATCTGGGTCCGAACTTCACGCAGCATACGGTGCTGGGCCTGACGCGCGACACGACCTACTACTTCCGCATCACCTCGCTGGCGATCCCCGGGGAGGAATACGAGGATTCGCCCCCATCCGCCATCCTCGCCGTCAGGACCCTGAAGACGACGCTGGCGACGGTGACGGGCTTCAGCGCACAGACGGACGCCCATGACAGTGTAGATCTGGCCTGGACGAAACTCGCGTCCCAGGACGGTCTGGCCAGCTTCCGCATTGATCGTTGCGTTTCCGCCACGGACTGCGATACACCCCAGCAGATGTACAACGTGGGACCGTCGGTCACGACCCTTACCGTGACCGGCCTGCAGGGTGCCACGACCTACTACTTCCGCATCACGGCGGAGGCTGTCGCCGACAGCGGTTATCAGAATGGAGATCCCTCGACCATCCTCACGGTCACCACGGGGAAAATCCCGCTGGCGACCGTGCTGAACTTCCAGGCCACGGCCGTCGGCGCCACCAGCATCACGCTGGGCTGGGCGGCTCCGGACAGCCAGACGGGTCTCAAGGATTTCCTGATCGAGGAGTGCAAATCCACCACCGACTGCACCAATCAGGATCCGGTAGCGGCCCCGGGCAAAAATGAAACGGAACATAAGGTAAAAGACCTGAAGCGCAAGACGGATTACTACTTCCGCATCACGGCGCGGGCGACCGCCAGCAGCAATTACCGGAATGCGGTCGCCTCCCCCATCATCAAGGTCACCACGGGGAAGACCCCGCTAGCGGTGGTGAAGGGCTTCAAGGCGTCCGCCCTCAAGGACACCAGCGTGACCCTGTCCTGGACCGCACCCGCGGACAAGACCGGGCTCAAGGAATTCCAGATTGACCGCTGCACGACGGCGGACTGCACGAGTGTGAGCAAGGCAGGGACCGCGAACAAGACCACCACGAACCATACGCTGCAGAACC
This sequence comes from Caldilineaceae bacterium, assembly GCA_963664185.2. Classification (GTDB taxonomy): domain Bacteria; phylum Chloroflexota; class Anaerolineae; order Caldilineales; family Caldilineaceae; genus Bin34. The sequence continues at coordinate 9,913 of CAXXOQ010000260.1, forward strand.
TGACGCGCAACACGACCTACTACTACCGCATCACGGCGGTGGCCAAGACCGGTCTCCTCCAGAATGGCTATCAGAATTCGGCGCCCTCTACCCTCCTCACGGTCACGACGGCCAAGACCTCGCTGGCGGCGGTGACCGGCTTCAAGCAGACCACCGTTACGGACACCAGTGTGACCCTGACCTGGGATGCCCCCGCCTCCGCCACGGGCCGGTCCGCCTTCCTCATTGAGCATCAGTGTTCCTCCTGCACCACGCCGAAGTGGGAGCCAGCCGCGGCCAGTGACACCAGTCATACGGTGACGGGCCTGCAGGCCAATGTCACCTACCGGTTCCGCATCAAGGCCCAGGCGACCACCAACAGTGACTATGTGGATTCGGCCCAGGTGACTATCTCCGTCAAGACCGGCACGACCGCGCTGGCCAAGGTGATCAACTTCGAGGCCAGCACCGTCAAGGCCACCAGCATCACCCTGGGCTGGGATGCGCCGGTCAGCCAGACGGGTCTCAAGGATTTCCTGATCGAGGCGTGCACCTCCACCAGCAACTGCACCGATCCGGATGAGGTAGCGACCCCGGGCAAGAATAAAACGGAACATGAGGTAACCGGCCTGAAGCGCAAGACGGCGTACTACTACCGCATCACGGCGCGGGCGACTGCCAACAGCGACTACCGGAATTCCGCGCCCACGACCATCATCAAGGTCACCACGGGGAAGACTCCGCTGGCGGTGGTGACGGGCTTCAAGGCCACAGCGATCACGGACACCAGCGTGACGCTGGGCTGGACGGCGCCCACCAGCAAGACCAAGCTCAAGGAGTTCCGGATTGACCGCTGCGACAAGGCGGACTGCACGGGAACGATCACGGAGGTGGATACCCCGGACAAGGACGACACCAGTCACAAGGTGACGCAACTCACGCGCAACACGACCTACCACTACCGCATCACGGCGGTGACGGCGAGCCGGGGCTATCAGAATTCGGTTGCCTCCACTGTCCTCACGGTCACGACCGCCAAGACCCAGCTCGCGAAGGTCGCGAACTTCAAGGCCAAGAACACCGCGGACACCAGCGTCACCCTGGGCTGGGATGCGCCCAGCTCCAAGACAAACCTGGCCGGCTTCCGGATCGAACAGTGCCCGTCGGCCTCCAGCTGCACCGGGTCCCACACGGACTTCAACCTGGGGGCCAATGCCACCAGCCATACGGTGAAAGGCCTGACACCCAACACCAAATACTATTTCCGCATCACGGCCCGGGCCAAGGCCAACACCGACTACCAGGATGCGGATCCCACCGCCATCCTCACCGTCACCATGGGCAAGGGCCGACTGGCGCAGCTCATGAATTTCCAGGCCACCACAGTCACGGCAACCGGCATTACCCTGGGCTGGAAGGCGCCCACGGACAAGACCGATATCAAGGATTTCCTGATCGAAAGCTGTACCTCGGCCACGGACTGCACCGACCCGGATGAGGAGGCGACCCCGGGCAAGGATGCCACCAGCCAGGCCCTGACGGACCTGGAGCGCAACACGACCTACTATTACCGCATCACGGTCCGGGCCAAGGCCAGCAGTGAATACCGGGATGCCAAACCCTCCGGCATCATAACGGTGACCACGGGGAAGACCCCGCTGGCCGTGGTGCAGGGCCTCACGGCCACGAGTGTCGCGGCAACCAGCCTTACCCTGGGCTGGACGGCCCCCGCGGACAAGACCAATCTCAAGGATTTCCTCATTGAAAGCTGTACGTCGGCTACGGACTGCACCGACCCGGATGAGGTAGCGACCCCGAGCAAGAACCAGATCAGTTATACGGTAACGGGCCTGGAGCGCAACACGACCTACTACTACCGCATCACGGCCCGGGCCACCGCCGGCAGCAACTACCAGGATTCCGCCGTTTCCACCGTCCTCACGGTGACGACGGCCAAGATCCCGCTGACTGCCGTGGCGAACTTTCGGGCCACAACCACCACGGAAACCAGTATCACCCTGGGCTGGCAGGCGCCCGCTGACAAGACGAAATTGGTCGGCTTCCGGATCGAAACGTGCAGGTCATACAAGGACTGCACGGGTGCCACCACCGTGTTCAAACTGTGGGCCAATGCCACCAGCCATACGGTGAAGGGTCTGACCGCCAACACGAACTACTACTACCGCATTACGGCCCTGGCGCTGGATGGCAGTGACTATCGGCATTCCGCACCCTCGGCCATCCTCACCGTCAAGACCCAAAAATACCCGTTGGCCACGGTGGCGCGCTTCCGGGCGACGGACAACACCGCCAACACCCGGCTGACCCTGGGCTGGGATATCCCCAGCGTCACGACGGACCTGGTCAAGTTCAAGCTGGAACGCTGTACGGACGCCACCTGCTCCGGGACGCCGACTCTGGTGGTCGAACCGGCCAAGACAGACGAACCAGCCAAGACAGAGATCCGCTATACGATCCGGGACCTGACGCGCAACACGACCTATTACTTCCGTCTGACCGCGATCGCCAAGGTGGACAGCCAGTATCGGGATTCGCTGCCTGCCCTCCTCACCGTCACCACGGCGAACCACACCGGGCTGGATACGGTGGACAAATTCCGGGTCACGGCCAAAACCGCTACCACCGTGACGCTGGCCTGGCATCCGACGGTCCCGCAGACTGCGCTCGGCTCATACCTCCTGACGACCGTCGACGGGAGTTCGGTTCGCAGCTGGTCCCTGGGCGTGAGCACCAAGAGTTTTACGGTGACAAACCTGTCCCCCAACACCACCTACCGTTTCCGGATCCGGGCCGTGGCGAAACTCAACAGTGGCCGTAGCAACTCCGGACAAACGTCTGTCTCCGCCAAGACGGGACTGCGCCTGGCCACACCACATAACTTCCGCAGGGATCAATACGATGCCACCCTTTTGCATCTGGAGTGGGACTGGTCTGGCGCCACGACGGAACTGGACAAGTTCCGGCTGGAACGCTGCACCGATGCCAGTTGCTCCAGCTCGACCCTGGTGACCGAACCGGCCAGCACGGCCCGCGGTTATACTGTCAAAGACCTGACGGTCAACACAGAGTACTACTTCCGCATTATGGCGATCGCCAAGACCGGCAGCACCCATGAGAATTCGGCCGCCCGCGTCCTCACGACAAGAACAAGAAACCGTGCCCGGGTGTCGCCTGTGACGAACTTCCAGGCGACGTCCACCGACACCACCATCACCCTGACCTGGGATGCACCGGCCAGCTTGTCAGGCATCAACGCCCTTTATGTGATTCAAACTTGGCCCAACGACACACCGCGCCACTGGTCCCCGGTCAAGAATGCCACAAGCCTTACAGTGACGGGCAGGTCCCCCAACACCAACCACCACATCAAGATCCAGGCCGTATCCTCAGGTGGGAGTAACGACTCGATTTGGCAGTCACTCTGGATCGCGACGAAGACAAAGCTGGCCACGCCGGGACTCAGCTGGGATAGGGACAATTCCGATTCCACCCTCGTGGCCCTGACGTGGACCTGGACCGGCACGGCGACGGACCTGGACAAGTTCAAGCTCGAACGCTGCGCCGATGCCAGTTGCTCCGGTACGCCGACCCTGGTGGACGAACCGGCCAAGACGGCCCGCGGCTATACCGTCAAAAACCTGACGGCCAACACGACCTACTACTTCCGCCTCACGGCGATCGCCAAGGCCGACAGCAACTATGCCAGTTCAACGCCCTCCGCGGTCCTCACGGTAACAACAAGATCCAGTGCCCGGGTATCGCCCGTGGAGAACTTCCGGGTCACGGCCAGAACCGCCACCAGCATAACCCTGGCGTGGGATGCGCCGGCCAACTTGACAGGCGTCACCTCCATTTGGTTGGAACGAACATGGCCCAGAGACAAACCACGAGCAGTGGTCCTGGACACGAGTGTCACGAGCTATACGGTGACAGGCCGGCCCCCCAACACCAACCACCACTTCCAGATCAATACCTCATCCCGACTTGGGGAAGGGGACTCGATTTGGCGGAAACTCCAGACCACGACGAAGTCGCGGCTGGCGACCGTGACCAACTTCCGGGCCACCGCCACGGCCACCAGCGTGACCCTGACCTGGGATGCCCCGGCTTCCACGACGGATCTGGACAAGTTCAAGATCGAAAGCTGCACCTCGGCCAGCGACTGTACGAGTCCGACCCAGGTGGCTACACCCGCCAGCACAGCCACGAGCCATACGGTGTCGGACCTGACCGCCAACACGACCTATTACTACCGCATTACGGCCCTCGCCACCGCCGACAGCAGCACGTATTGGCATTCCCTGCCCTCCGCCGTCTTCACGGTCACCACGACGACGAATCCCACCCTGGCGGCGGTCACGAACTTCAGGCAGACAGCCACCACTGACTCCAGCGTGACCCTGGCCTGGGCTGCCCCCGCCTCCACGACGGGCCTGGGCAACTTCAAGATCGAAAGCTGCACCGACTCTGCCTGCTCCGGTACGCCAACCGCGGTGGCGACGCCGGCCAGCACAGCCACGACCCATACGGTGACGGACCTGACGCGCAACACGACCTACTACTACCGCATCACGGCCGTGGCTTCCACCAACAGCAACTATGCCAGTTCGACACCCTCCGCGGTCATCACCTTCACGACCGCCAAGACCCAACTTGCCCAGTTGAACGTTAAGGCGATCACCCAGAAAACCAGCATTACGCTGACCTGGGATGCGCCCGCCTCCACGGCAGGTATAGAAGACTTCCAGATTGTGACATGCGCGGACAGCGCCTGCACTCTGATAGGCTCTCAAGCGTCCGTTACCAACACGGCCACCAGCTGGACCCATACCGGGATGAACGGGCTGATGTCCAACCGGACCTACTACTACCGCATCACGGCCAAGGCAACTGCCAACAGCGGCTATACGGATTCGGCGACCACTTCCTTAAGTGCCACGACAGTGCGGTATGATCGTCTGACCCTGACCAACTTCCGGGCCACTGCCATCAGCGGCGACCGTGTCACACTGTCCTGGGATGCGGCCACCCCGAGCACTGCTCTCTCGCATTACGAACTTACGGACCACTCGGGAACGGTTCACAACGTGCAAACGGCGACGACGCGTGGAGTGCAAGGCCTGACGCCCGGCACCAAATACAAATTCAAGGTCCAGGCCAAGGTGCAAACCGGCCACAACTATGAGGACTCGCTGATCCAGGAGCTCGCTGTCACCACGCTTCCCAGACTGCCCAAGATAACCAATTTCCGGTTGTCCTCCGTAAGCAATGCCAGCGTGATACTGGTCTGGGATGTCCCCACCTCCAAGACGAACATCAGCAAGCTCCAGATCCAGAAATGCTCATCCAATGACTGCTCCAGCGTATCGGGGACGTATGACCTCACGGGAAGCTACCTTGACACAGGCACCTTTACCTCCTTGCAGCCCAACGCGACCTACCACTACCGCATCAAGGCGGTTGCCAAAGCCGACAGCAGCTATGTCGATTCGGAGTACTCTGCTGTCATCACCGTCACCACGACGGGCACCGGTGGAAAACTGCCCACGGTAACGAACTTCCGGTCGACGGCTACCACCGACACCAGCGTGACCCTGGGCTGGGACGCCCCGTCCTCCACGACGGACCTGGACAAGTTCAAGATCGAACGCTGCACCGATGCCACCTGTTCCGGTACGCCGACCCAGGTGGCCACGCCCGCCAAGACGGCCACGACCCATACGGTGTCAGACCTGACGCGCAACACGACCTACTACTACCGCATCACGGCCGTGGCCACCACCAGCAGTAGCTATCAGAATTCGACGCCTTCCACCGTCCTCACGGTCACGACGGCCAAGACCACGCTGGCGACAGTGGGGAACTTCCGGTCCACGGCCACGACCAACACCAGCGCGACGCTGGCCTGGAATCATCCCTCCCTCGCGACGGGCCTGGAACAGTTCAAGATTGAAAGCTGCACCTCGGCCAGCGACTGCACCAGTCCCACCCAGGTAGCTACATCTCCCGTCCATGAGGGGGCTACGAACTATACCCTCACGTTGACAAACCTGCCGAGCAGCGAGACCACCTCCACCTACTACTACCGCGTTACGGCGATCGCCACGGCCAACAGCGACTATGTGGATTCGGTACCTTCCTCGATCATCACGGTCCGGACTGCGGGACCGCTGGCCAAGGTGACCAACTTCCGGGTAACCACCATCCGGCCCAACAGCCTGACTCTGGCCTGGAGTTACCCCAACACGACGGGCCTGGACCAGTTCAAGATTGAAAAATGCACCTCGGCCAGCGACTGCACCAGTCCCACCCAGGTGGCCACGCCCGCCAGCACGGCCACGACCCATACCGTGTCGGACCTGACGACTCACACCTCCTACTACTACCGCATCACGGCGATCGCCACGGCCAACACCCAATTCCAGAATTCCGCCGTCTCCACCGTCATCACGGGCACGACCGGCGGCCCGCTGGCCAGCGTGACGAACTTCAAGAAGAAGGCCACCACCGATACCAGCATCACGCTGGCCTGGGATGCTCCCACCTCCACGACAGGCCTGGACAAGTTCAAGATTGAAAAATGCGCCTCGGTCGACGACTGCACCAGTCCCACCCAGGTGGCGACGCCCGCCAAGACGGCCACGACCCATACCGTGTCGGACCTGACGCGCAACACCACCTACTACTATCGCATCACGGCGCTCACCGCCAGCGCCCAATTCCAGGATTCCGCCCCCTCCAGCATCCTCACCGTCAGGACG
>CAXXOQ010000261.1:0-12007 GCA_963664185.2 Caldilineaceae bacterium
CCCAGGCTATTGGAAATCGGAACGTTCCAGCTTGCCAAACTGGAGAATGAAAGGAGCCTGATCCTCTTCCTCGACGAGGACCATAATACCCTTCTCAAAATGCTGGATTCCCCCTTGCACGCTTTGGGTAGCGGCCAAGGGAGGTCCCAGCCGGTTGCGCAGGCTCAGCTGGTCACTGGCCGTGCGGTGATCCAGCAGGAGCAGAAAGGGCTCAAAAAAGTTGCCCGGGTCAATGTCCCCGTAGGTACCATCGTCCTGTACCGGTTTCATGTCATCGGGCAAGGCAAAGAAAAAGTCCCAGGCCGGATACTGGAAGAAGGAAATCCGGGCGCCTGCCTGCGGCCGTCTGCGATTGATTCGGTCATCCTTGATCTGGCCGGCGTACACCCGGTTGGAGTTGTGCATGTACAGGAGGGTACCCCACTGGTACTCTTGCAGAAACATGCCATCGGTCTGTGGGGCAGAAGTCTGGCAGCCGAACTGTTCGTACGCACCGAAGTTCTCGAACAGATCCCGAAAGGGACGGTACAGACCGAAGTCACGACACACATCGTAGTACGCCAGCGGGATGGGCGTTGGGGTGAAAGTTACCGTTGGCGTGACCGTCAGGGTAGGGGTGGCCGTAGGTTGGGGTGTGGGCGTGGCCGTCGGCCCTGGGTGTCGGGGATACGACACTGACCGGCAGCACTTGCTGCACGTTGTAGGCGGACACGACCGATCCGGACACCCAGCCCCGTGCGCCTTCGGCGTTGAGGTACAGGCTCAGGTCGACTTCCCACCAGTTTTGGGTTACATCCACACCCGTGATGTCGAGTCGGTCCCTGTGTCCCCGCATAAGGAGGATCGGATAGTGGATGCCCGGTCCGGAACGCACGTTGATGCCCTCGGCAGGGATCACAACGGCATGGGGCACCTCGGTAGGCGTCCCGGTGGGCAGAATGGGTACCGCCGGGATTTCGGGCAAGGGAGGTGTCGCCACCAGTACGAGCTCCTCCTCCGGGTCCTCCGGGCCTGCTGTGGGGGGCAGGTCTGTTCCGGCAGGGGCTGCCGGAACCCGGTTGCCGACAGGCCAATTCCAGTTCAGGCGTGACGCATTGTTGACCTGGCTCAAAATCAGCAGCACCATCGCTGCCAGCAGCACCAGGGCACCGGTCGATACGGTCCATGTGCGCCATGGGCCGGGGCCACCGCGCGCGAAATCCCACGGCATGCGTCGCTTCCTGTCTGCCTGCTCCGGCAGTTTGGGCGAGGTATCCAGATAGGGCATGGTCTGGGTATCCAGTTCCTCGGCCTGGGGCGAGAAACCTCTGGGCCCTATGCCCGTGCTGGCGCCAATGTCCTCCAGCCTCTGCGCCAGGTCGCGGGCCGTCTGAATGCGGGTTCCGGGTTCCTTGGCCAGGCACTGGCGGAGCAGCTGATGCAGATCGGCGGGCAGGGAAACCTGTTCCAGATCCTGGTTGTCCACATCGAAATCCACATGTACCTGTTTGTACAGAATCTCGGATGTGGTGCCGGCAAACAGGTTCTTGCCCACGATGCAGCGATAGAGTACGGCGCCCAGGGCATAAATATCGGTGCGGGCATCCACGGGACCACTCCCGGAGCATTGCTCCGGTGACATATAGGTGGGGGATCCCACCGTCCGCCCCGTGAGGGTAAGTTCCGGCATATCGACCGCCCACGCGATGCCGAAGTCGGAAAGCAGGGGCACAAACGGATAGTCCAGCGATGCAATCAGGATGTGGTGTTCGTCGTGCAGGCTGGAAGGCCGCAACAGGATATTGCTGGGCTTGACGTCCCGGTGGACCAGATTCTCGTTGTGGGCATATGCCAGGGCTCGGGCAATGGGGGCCAGCAGACAGCAGGCCTCGACGAAATTCAGTTGGGGCACTTTCTTGAGCAGGCCTTCCAGGGTATCGCCGTACACGAGTTCCATGGCGATATAGCCGACATCGTACTCGGGGAAATTCCCGACCTGGTAGGTCTGGACGATGTTGGGATGCGTGAGACGGCTGGCAATCAGGGTCTCGTGCTGGAAGCGCTGGCGCGCAATCTCATCGGATCCCGGCAACATCACCTTGAGGGCCACACTGTGGGCATCCACAGCATCATAGGCCTGGTACACGGTCGCTGCGCCGCCGCTGCCGATTTTCCGCGAGATATGGAAGCGACCGATGCGGTGACCCACAAACGACGGGAATCCATACGCTGCTTCGCTCATGACGTACTATGGGACCTGCTGAGACCGTGACGGGGCGATGGCGTCGCCAGGGGAAGGCCAGTCACCCATCTGTTGACCGCGAAGCCAATTCGGTACACAATGGAAATGCCGGAAAATGGAACCTATCTTCCTGCCCGCTGCTCCCCGTCATTGTAGCATAAGGGGAGTGCGCGGATTCGGACCGACTTGCCCTGCCTGGATCACTGGCATCAGAGTGTTATGGCTTACAACGGAACGCTGATCTGTCTGGATGGACCCAACAAGGGGCGGGAAGTGACCCTGGACCGGGATGTCCTGGAGGTAGGACGGGCGCCCGAATGTGACATCGTCCTGGACGACAAGTTTGCCTCGCGCCGGCATGCCACCATCTTTCGCGAAGGCAACGCCTTCCTGGTCGCGGATGGCGGCAGCAAGAACGGTATTACGCTCAATCACAAACGTATTGAGCCCCACGCGCGGGTGGTCCTGACCGACGGCGACATCGTGGCCTTTGCCCAAACCCGGTTTCGTTTTGCCGATCCCTCCGCCACCATGACCAATCTGGAACTGGAACGCGAAGTGTCATCCGGCCACCTCCAGTTGCATGCCCCTACACGACAGGTTCTGGTCAACGGCACGCCCCTGGATCCTCCCTTGAGTCTGAAGCAGTTTGAATTGCTGGAATGCCTCTACGCGCGCAGGGGGCAAGCCATCAGCAAGGATGAGATTGCCCGGCTGGTCTGGCCCGGCGAAATTGATCCCGTGCCGGACAGCAATATTGACCGCCTGGTGAGCCGCGTGCGCCAGCGCCTGACGGCCGCCAGCGGTGGCCAACCGTACATCACCACTGTCCGGGGATTTGGTTTCCGGCTTGAGGCCGATAACTGAAGGTCCCGGGACTCGGGTGGCAGTGAATTCAGACGCAACCGTGTTGCCCGCCATCATTCCTGCCGCCGGCCTGTCGCGCCGCATGGGAACCCCCAAACAGTTGCTGGAACTGGGGCCAGGAACCCTGCTCTCCCAGGTCCTGGACACCATGCTGGTGGCCAACTGCGTGCCCGTGGTCTGCGTGCTGGGACATGAGGCTACGCGCATTGCGGCATCTCTGGGTCCCCGTGCCGTGCAGATGCTTTTCAATCCTGGCTATCAACAGGGGGAAATGCTCAGTTCCATTCAGTGCGCATTGCGCTGGCTGCAGACACAGGACCCAAGCACAGGGTCATGGCAGGGGTGTATCATGGCGCTGGGGGACCAGCCCCTGGTCTCCTCGGCCCTGGTGCGGAGACTGGTGGCCGTCGCACGGGAACAACCGGACTCCGTCATCTATCCGAGCCACAATCGGCGCCGGGGCCACCCCTTTGTCATTCCGGCCTGCCTCTGGTCCCGGATCCTGGCCTTGTCTCCCGCAGAGTCCCTGCGCAGCGTCATGCGCAGGCCAGACCTGCCCGTCCGCTATGTCAAGGCCGCATCTTCCGATGTGCTGCAAGATGTGGATACACCGGAACAATATCGTAGAATTCTGAATGAATTCGACCAAGGACAGGTATGAAGCCATGTCGCTGCAACTTTATCGCAGGCTCCAGGAACTGGCCGCCGACAATGTCCCGGTGGCCCTGGCAACGATCACGATGGTCAAGGGATCCGTACCGCGCGAGGTGGGCGCCAAGATGGTCATCCATCCGCTGGGTCTGCATGAAGGCACCATAGGGGGCGGCTGTGGCGAAGCCGACGTGATCCGCGCGGGTATGGATGTCATTCAGGATGGCCAGCCACGCAACGTGCGGGTGGATCTGACGGAAGACATCTCCATGGAAAGCCTGGGCGTTTGCGGCGGCATCATGAATGTGTTTGTGGAACGCTGTTCACCGGCAGACCAATGAGACTGCCTGGGGCGCGCCGGGCGCGGATTCCAGGCCTACAGGCGGAACACCGGAACCGGGATGAATTTCCTGCCTGGCCGACGCCGGTTGTTGCATCCGTCTGGTCTTGCCCCACAAAGGAACTCACTGGGCCCGTGCCATGAAATCTGAACTTCTGGCCCAACTCATTGCCGCGGTCCAGAACCAGGAATCGGTCGCTTTGGTGACCCTCACGGCCGTCCATGGCCCAGATGCGGCCACGTATGCTATCGGCGCCCAGTGTCTGATTTGGCTGGATCCGGATCGGGACGATTCAGGGGACCTGGTGTTGACGGAGAAGGCGGCCGCGGCGGTGCGCACCGTCATTCGGGAACGAAACCACCGCACGATACGGGTGGCGGAAGGCGGGGGCGAACTGGAGCTGTTTGTGGAAGTCCACCGCAAGCCGCCCCATCTTCTGATCGTGGGGGCTGGCCACATCGCCGTGCCCCTGGCGGCCATTGGTTCCCTGTGCCACTTTACAGTCACCGTTTTGGATGATCGGCCGCAGTATGCGCACCCCCAGCGTTTCCCCCAGGCCGACAAGGTGATGGCCGCCGATTTTCTGCCCGCCCTGCGCTCCCTGCGATGCGAGAATCAGCTGGATGAACTTACCTATGTCACGCTGGTGACCCGCGGGCACCAGTATGATGTCGCGTGTCTGGCGGAGCTTCTCGACGACGACCTGGCCTACATCGGCATGATTGGCAGCAAACGCCGGATTCGGGCGGTATTTGAGTTGCTTCAGACCGAGAAAGGCATCAGCAGGCACCAGTTGGCCAATGTCTATGCTCCCATCGGCCTGAATCTGGGAGCGCAGACACCGGCGGAGATCGCGGTGGCGATTATGGCCGAAATCATCAATCTCAGGCAGCAGGGCCCCCTGCCTTCCTTCCGGGACGAACTCTAGCCGCCATCCGCGACTCAGTGGCTGCCCTGGCGCAGGCGATATTCCATGTAGCGCACGCCGCGGGTGAGCAACAGGACCATGATGAGATACATGACGGCCAGGACGGTCAGGGACTGCATGTAAAGGAAGTTGCCGCTGAAATAGAGACGGGTCAGCTGGGTCATGTCCTGGACCCCCAGTACGGCCACCAAAGACGAATCCTTGACCATGGCGATAAAGTCATTGCCCAGGGCCGGCAGCACATTCCGAATGGCCTGGGGCAGGACCACAAAGCGGGTGGACTGGCCGTAGGAGAGCCCCAGCGACTGGGCGGCTTCCCGCTGGCCTGCCCCCACCGACTGGATGCCGGAACGAAAAATCTCGGCCGAAAAGGCCCCATAACCAATGCCCAGCGCGAGGATGGCCCGGGCTTCGTTGGGTATGTTGCGAATGGTGATGGGCAACCCCAACATGCTGAGCCCATTGACCAGGAGCGGGGTAAGGGCAAAGGCAATATACAGCAGCAGCACCAGCATCGGAATGCCGCGGGTCACTTCGACGTACAGCGATGCAATGTTGAACAGGATCGGATTCCGGGAGGAACGCATGAGGCCGAAAGTCACCCCGATGCAAACGGCCAGGGCATAGGCACAGATGGTGACGGTAAGGGTAATCACAAAACCCTTGAACAGGATTTGGCCGGCCGCCAGCAGTTCCGGGTTTCTGACCCGAAATGAACCAGAACGTCTTGCCGACCTGGGCGTTGGTCAGCACGAGGTAGACAAAGAGCAGCCCCGCGCCTATCACCACCAAAAGCCACCAGGGCAGGGCCTCCAGTCGTCCCGATACCGGCAACAGGCGGGAATTGGCACCAGAGTCAGGTGCAGTCTTGGGTTTGGTCATGGGATCCTTTCCTCTCTGGCACTGGTATGGTCAAGCTGCGGCGAAAGCCTGGGGGCGGCGGAACGATACGCTTCTGCTGCCAAACCTTGACCATGGCTGGACCCATGCTTCCTGTCTGTCCACAAGAGCATCTTGGCCCTGCAGGATTGCATTGCCGCCTATCCAGCTGGATGCGTCGGGAATCTGGTTTCGCAGGCCTCTGTCCCGGGATATGGGCCAAGGCAGGTACGAGCAGGCAACCTGCAGGGACTTGCGGGTGCCACACTTGGCAGAAGTTCCGCGGTGTCTGGCCCGGGAGCCAACTGGATGGCAAACCCATAGACTGCGTGACATTCGGCTACCGCCAGCAACTTCGGCAAGCCATCCTGGTCAAGCCATCTAGAGTTCACTGAGGAAGTCGGTGTCAATCCTCTTTAGTTCAAAGGTCTGCTCAACGCGTACAGCCACGCCGTGGTCCACCATGAGCTGGGTAAGTTTATCTCCATCAATCAGGCCCAAACGCTTGGCCGTGTTTCTGGCATAGTCGCGGGCGGGTTGGGTAAATCGGCTTGTAGTTACAAACACACCCTTGTTGGCATGCCTCTCATCCAGCGCCCCTCCGAAGCCATGAAGGGCATCCAGACCGACAGCGATGTCCGGCCGGTAACGCTTGGCCTGCAGGTAGATGACGTCAAGGCCAAGGGTGTCCTCGTTGACTATACCATCCACACCGCCATCTCCGGTCCGTCCCACGTGTTCACTGGTGCCCCGGCCGCCATATCCCATCCCGCGCATTAGCGCAATGATCAGTCTTTCGAAGGCCGCAGGGTCCAATGCGAGGATCTGATCGAGCAATTCCTCTCTAAGCGACCGGTTGAGTTCCTCAACCGCAAACTCGATGCTCTCATGAGGTGTCAGGAGCGAGTCGGACAGTTCCATGCCAGCTTCAGGAATGGCATCGCCTGTTTCTTGCCCATTTGGCTCAGGCTGGGAAAGGAAGCGTCTGTCAATTCGTGGCGGGGGAGCGGCAAGGACTTCCTGGCCCCGCTGAGTTAATACATAATTGCCTCTGCGGGGCCGGTCGACGAGCCCTGCCTTGAACAAATCCATGAGGGCCCAACTGGTCCTGTTGTATAACCTGCGCTGTCCGCTGGGCAAAACCTCTGCCTGATCTTCCTCCGAAAGATCAAGGGACGCCACCAGTCGTTCCTCAACGTCAACGATTCTAATCGCTGTCTCTGCCTCCCTCAAGACTTGAAGGACTGGCAGCATGAGAGACTGAAAATCGGGAATGGCCATAGTTAGCTCACATTTCTCCGGGTCATTCTTGAATCTGCCGCCCTGTCCCTTTGTCAGTCGATGATGTCCTGTACGGTCTGGACCAGAGTTTCGGCCTTCAGGTCTGGCAGGTTGAAGCATTGTGCGTGCAGGGCCGCCGCCAGTTTGTTGGCCAGACCCCGGTCAAAGGCGGAGTGTTCCATGTTGATGACCACCGAACGCACCTCGGAATGTACATACAGCTCCGCAATGCGCATGGCCTCTTCCTGGGCCGGTTGCCCGGTCATGCTTACGTTGCCTGCCCCATCGGTGAGCAATACCATCATGGGCTGAATCTCGGGTTCCCGGCGCTGCACATTCTCGAAGACCTGCCACGCTACGTACAGGCCGCTGCTCAGGGGTGTCTTGCCGCCCACGGGCAGGTCCACCAAAGCTTTCTGCGCCAGCTCCACACTGTTCGTGGGTTGCAGGACCAGACGGGCCTTGTCGCGCTGGAAGACCACCAGTCCTACCTGATCCCGGCGCTGGTACGCATCGATCAACAGGCTGAAAATGGCTCCTTTGGTGGCTTCCATGCGTTCGCTCGCGGCCATGGACCAGCTGGCGTCGACGACAAAGAGAATGAGGTTGCCCGTGCGGCGTACCCGGATCTTCTTCTGCAGATCGTCCAGTTTCAGCTGCAGGGCCAAATCGTTGCCGGTTTCTTCTTCCTTGCGCTGTTTCTGGTAGGGGGCAGCGGCCCGCAACGTGGCGTCAAAGGCCACATCTTCCGGTTTGGGGCCCGCGGGCACCGCCTTGATGTACCGGCCCCGTTTGCGGTTGGTGCGGGAGTAGGAGCGCTTGCCCGCCCGTTCCCGGGTCATCTTGTCCAGGGGTGAGGCCACCCGCTGGATTTCAATCTGCTCTCCCACCTCAACCTGTTTCTGGGCTCCCTGGCGATCGGCGGACGATGAACTCTGTGGCTGATTGCCATCAGGCTGGATGAAGTCCCCTTCACCCTCTTCCTGCTGGTCAGTTACCGTTGAGTCATCGTCCGTGTCACTTTTTTTTCATCTGACGAGGACGTGCCTTCCACTTCTTCGGTAGCCGCCTCGTCGTCATCCACCATCTGCTGGGCCGTGGCTTCGGCCTGTTCCATGTTCTTTTGCAGATGGTCGGGATTGAGATAGGCATCCTGGAAAGGCTGCTTCTTCATGCGGTGGGGCAGGGCCAGTTCTGCCGCCTGCAGAATGTCCTGGGATGTAATGTGCGTCCGCCCTTCCAGGGCCGCCTGGGCACGGGCCGTCTTCAGAATTACGATGTCCGCCCGGTGACCATCCACACCGAAATTGGTCGTCAGGGCCGCGATGGTGAACAGGTCCTGTCTGGTGTACTCCACTTCGTCATAGCGCTCGCGGGCGGCCACAACCCGTTCGCCCAGCGACGTCTCTTCGGTAATCCAGTTCTCCACGAACTGTTCGGGAAAGGCGTCAAACTCCAGGCGGCGCTGCACAATCTGGACCCGGGCCGTGGGATCCTCGATCCCGGTGACGTCCACGGCATGCGCAAATCGATCCAGGAGCTGGGGACGCAGGTCGCCCTCTTCCGGATTCATGGATCCAATCAGTACGAAGCGGGAGGGGTGTTGCACACTAATCCCTTCCCGCTCGACGGTATTCACGCCCATGGCCGCCGAATCCAGCAGCAGGTCCACCACATGATCATCCAGCAGGTTGACCTCGTCCACATACAGCACGCCCCGGTTGGCCGCCGCCAGCACACCGGGTTCAAAGTGCTTCTGGCCCTTCTGGATCGCCTGTTCAATGTCCAGGGTTCCCACAACCCGGTCTTCAGTGGCGCTCACCGGCAGGTCCACGAAGGCAGTCGGTTTGCTGAGAATCTGCATTTCGCTGGGGTCGTGGTACCGCTGGCACTGTTCGCACGACTGGGCGGTCTGGGCCGGATCACAATTGAAAGGACACTCCGACACCACCTGGATAGGGGGCAACAGGGCCGCCAGGGCACGGGCCGCGGTGGATTTGGCCGTGCCGCGTTCTCCGCGGATCAAGACGCCACCAATCTGGGGATTGATGGCATTGAGTATCAGGGCCCTTTTCATACGATCCTGACCCACGATTGCCGTCAGGGGGTATGTGGTGTTCATTGGCATCTCTTCCCGTGAAAATTTCGTTCCTGTACTCTGCCACCTGGCCTCAAGCGACGATTCCATGCCACAGTATAGTCTTCCGGTGTAATATAATGGATAAGAACAGGGCCGGATTCCCACCTGTTGCAACCTTTTTCACCGCGGGATCGTACATTGAGGGAAGCTTCTTCATTTCAATCCTCTGGTCATGACTACACAAGATGAATCCCGCGCCAGGCAGGATGAGCTTCTTCGCCAGGCACGCAACGGCAATCACGAAGCGTACGGCACGCTCTTCATGGAATACTATCTGGCGTTGATTCGATACGCGTGGCCCATGTTGCGGGTGCAGGAGGATGCGGAGGATGCCGTCCACGACGCCTTCCTCAAGTCCTGGACCCGCCTGGATCGTCTGGACTGTACCAAGGGACGGTACAGCACCTGGATTTTCGCCATCACCCGCAACTGTTGCATGGACAAGCTGCGCCACCGCAAACGGAATCCCACATCCCAGATGGACTTGGCCATGTGCGAGTTCATTCCCATCTCAGACCCGGCCATTGATCCGGAAGGGACTTTGGTGAAACGCGACCGGCAGGCCGAGGTCATGGCCCTGGTGGCGGCCCTTTCGGCGACCTACCGGGAAACCATAGTGCTCCACTACTGGAATGAATTGAGTGTCAGCGAAATAGCCGCGATCACCCGGACCTCGGAGTCCAATGTCAAGTCCCGGTTGTACCGTGGCAGAATGCAGATCGCGGATCTCTATGCGCAACGCCATCCCCAGGTGGCCACCCAGGACACCATTTCTGCCGGTGGCCTGGATCAGCTGCTGGGATTGCAGCCGGTATCGGGATGATACCCGCCGCCATTTTGGCCCGTTCATGCCATTGATGTTGCCTGCAGGTGGTGTACCTTGAAACATCCGCACTTTGCGAAGCTGATGGCTTTCCGGATGATGGATGACTCCACCTCGTCCCGGGACCGCAAACAACTCATGGACCATCTGGCCCATTGCGATCAATGTCATGCGACCTGGGAGCAATTGGAGATGGTTGACCGCCTGTTCCAGCCGGGCCTTGCGGTTACGCCGTCGCGCAACTTTGCCCGGAGAATGGAAGAAAGTTTGGCCTCGCTACCCCCCAGGCGGGCACAGGGTATGTTGTCGCCGCTTCACAAACTGGTTTTGCTGGTAGCCCCTTGCGTCATTTTCTGTACCTGCCTGTTCATGGTCGCCAGTACCTTGGTGCAGCAGCCCATTCTGCTGGTCCGCCCCCTCTTTGTGGGGTTGCCATGGCTTGTCTCCGTCGGGCAACGCATCCTGAATTCCGAGATCATGCAACAGTGGTCGCTTGCCCTCCGTTTGCTGCAAGACCAATGGCAAGTGCAACTCCAGGACCTGACCCAAATGACAGCATTGCACATGGTGCTTGTGGGCTACCTGGCGACCTCTGTCCTGCTGGGGCTGGCAGGATTCTACCTGTTGCATCGCATCAATCTCCAGGCCACGGTATTGGCCAGTCGTACTTCCTGACACTGGCCCCCCGGTGGGCATTGTCGCACGGCGCCTGCCGTGAACTTCACGCCTGCCAGTTCTTGCATCACAGGTCAAAAGGGGAGCCAATTGGGCTTCCCTGTACGGGGTGTATTGGTTTGTGTGGCAATCGTATGGGCCAC
Organism: Caldilineaceae bacterium; assembly: GCA_963664185.2. Taxonomy (GTDB): domain Bacteria; phylum Chloroflexota; class Anaerolineae; order Caldilineales; family Caldilineaceae; genus Bin34. The sequence goes on from CAXXOQ010000261.1 coordinate 10,950, forward strand.
GAGAGTAAAGCTGAGTACGTGCCACCCTTTGGGAAGTCCTGACCGCGGCGGGTGTTCTGGAACCGGCGCCGGAACGCATTCCTACTCTGCTATGGAGTCTCGGAAGGTGTGACCTTGGTTTGCTCCGGGGGCCAATGATCCAGCGCTGGCGTCATAGGGCAGCCATCGCTTCCGGTACTTGGCATACTTCGAAGCCAAGTGCGTCCAGTACGGTCCTATGCGACCATACGGGCGGGCCTGGGCCAGTGCCTGCCGGAAGCTTTCCGGCGTATTGTCAAAGGCCGGCATATACATCCCGCAGAGGCCCAGTTCCCGGGGGATGTGCGCATCGCTGCCCGCCGTAACCAGCTTCCTGTGTGCGTCCGCCAGTCTGGCAGCACGACGGTTGTCCTCAGCCCAGATGCATCGCGAATTCAACACTTCGATCGCATCTACCCGCTCAATGATGCTGAGGGTATGTTCCGGGCCCAGGGCGGAGTCCCGCAGGCGGTCCACCGGATGGGGGATGCTGATCACCGCCCCCTGATCCTCCAACCGGGCCAGAGTCTCCTCCAGGGGAAGACCCCTGGGTACCTCTTCCTGCACAAAATAGGCAATGACTTCCCCTACTTCCGTCCGGACTTCCTCGCCCACAATGACGAAATCCGGATCCATTTCGTGGGCAATCTGGGCGCCCAGGATGCAGTTGTGATCGGTAATGGCAATGCGGTCCAGCCCAAGGGCGCGGGCCCGATCCAGCAAGACCTGAATCCTGGTCAGGCTGTCCACACTGAAATGGGTATGCATATGCAGATCGACTTTCAGCGTTGCCTGTGACACGATGCCACCTCCCAGATAAAACGGATGCGGGTAGGGCCGTGGGTGACGGACCCGGCAGACTCAGAGCCTGTCCAGGGGCGGCAGGGCCTGGCCAACCTGCCGGGATACGTGGAGCAGCATTTCATCCTTTCCCATGCCGGCAGCCAGCCGTACCCCAGCCGGCATCATTGTCCCACGGGAATCTTCCGCCAGCCCCATGGGCATGGTGGTCACGGGCAAGCCTGCGTGAGTCCAGGGCA
>CAXXOQ010000262.1:0-2140 GCA_963664185.2 Caldilineaceae bacterium
GCCGTTTCGATCTGTTCAGCCAGCGCGTGATCGACATCCTGATGTCGTTCCCGTCCCTAATCCTGGCCCTCATGCTGCTCGTGGTGCTGGGCGCGGGCATCGAGACCGTGATTGTGGCCATCGCCTCGACCCAGATTCCGGCCGCCACGCGCATTACCCGGTCGGTGGTGCTCTCGGTGCGCGAAGCCATGTACGTGGAGGCAGCCCGATCGATCGGGGTCAACAACCTGCGCCTGATGGTGCGGCATGTGGCGCCCCAAGTGGCCGCCCCCATTCTGGTGGTGGCCACACTGCATCTGGGCGGGGCCATCTTTGCCGAATCGGCGCTCAGCTTCCTGGGACTGGGCATCCCTCCGCCGGCCCCCAGCTGGGGGCAACATGCTGGGCGGGGTGACCGCGGCCGCCTTCAAGCCGCCTTGGTGGCTGGTGGTCTTTCCCGGCCTGGCCATCACCTTGACCATCATGGCTGCCAACCTGTTTGGCGATGCATTAAGGGACTTTTTGGATCCCAAGCTGCGCCAACGCATTGACTGATTGGAACATCGTTGGCCGAAAGAAGTGGCGGTAACGGACGATGCCTCGGTCTATGCCCTTGGAAGCACACGGCCTGGATCGCCAGCAGCGCCTGGTGTACCTGCGGCGGACCTTCGGTTGCCGGATGCACATGGGCCCACGGATTCCAGACGGTGGCCGGGGCACACAACATGCCTCTGCTGGGTTAGCCATGCCTGTATGCCAATCCTGGAGCCCCTGGAGCCACGCATCCCTTGACTTGCGGTATCGAATCGCCGACCCTTGGCACGCCACTGCGCCGATTCCCGCCTTGGCTGCAACAGTCCCCGGTGTCGATGCACCAACGACAAGACTTTATGCTGATGCATCATGAGGACCACAATTTCGCTTGACGACCAATTGGCGAAGCAGGTGCGCCGCGCAGCCAGAGTCCGCGGCATCAGCGTAAGTGCCTTTATTGCCAAGACGCTGGATGATGCCCTGAAGCGTCACGAGAAATCGGAGTCCCCGCCGTTCCAGCTAATTACTGTGCGTGGCGTTCGTCCCCGTCCTGGAGTTGATCTCGACCGGCCAAGGTCGCTGGATGTACAGGAGGATGAGACCCGGTTCGGACACGGGAACGGTTGATTCGAGATACTGCTTTCCCGATGTAGCCGTCTGCAGCGGAGTCGGCCGCACACCGAAGTTCCGGGCAGTACCTGCGCATCGACCGACCAGGCACCGCTCGTTCCCGCCGACAGTGTGCCGGCAAGGGGAGTTGCTGTAGGTGTTGTTGCGTACATCCGGGGTTTGGACAACCAGACACAAACCGGTGTTGGCAACAATGGGTAGCTCCGGAGCTCGGATGTGGAAGGTTCCGGCCCTGAAGGACATGCCGAACCTTCGGGTTGAGCAGACTGAGCAGCCAGCTTGTTTGCTGCGAGGCCTTCGTCTCCGGGTCGCCCATGCGGAGTCCACCGTCAAGCTCCCACTGTCTTCACCCAAGGTGTGGGGAACACATGCCCATGCACCACCAAACCCGACTACCACAGCGGAGGCAGGCCTCGGGAAGACCAACATCCACACAACTGCAACAATGCCCGTTGCACTGTGCATTCACTGATAGCAATGCAATCGGTGGTATAGTGTCATGTCACATCACAGATGGAGCCACTTTCATGGCCAGTATCACTGTGCGCAAACTGGAGGATGAACTGAAACACCGGCTGCGAATCCGAGCAGCCGGGAATGGCCGTTCCATGGAGGAAGAAGTTCGGCAAATCCTGAGAATGGAACTCTGCCCACAACCGCAACAGAAGAACCTGGCAAGTGCCATCCGCGCCCGATTCGCGCCCCTCGGCGGGGTCGAACTGGATATCCCTCCCCGTTCGCCCATGCGCCAACCACCCCGGTTCGACTGGGACAATGATGATGATCATCCTTGACACCAACGTCGTCTCGGAACTGATACGGCCTCGTCCCGACACCAATGTTGTGGACTGGGTTGCAGGGCAGGCGATGGACACCTTGCATCTCTCCACTGTCAGTGAGGCCGAACTGCGTTACGGCATCGCGATACTCCCGACGGGAGCACGGCGAGGCAGGCTGCTCGCCGAGGTGGAGGGGATGCTCAGGGAGGACTTTGCCG
>CAXXOQ010000263.1:0-23604 GCA_963664185.2 Caldilineaceae bacterium
GGCGCAAACTGGGGTGGGGCGGCGTTCGACCCGGCGACCGGTCTCCTGTACGTGCGCACGTCGGAGGACGTAGACACCAACCAACTCTGCGCGAATTCGGGTGGCGACCCGCGGGTCGACGTGGAGTACAGCAACAACTGCCCGTATGGGGCGACGCTCGTCATGTTCAGAGAAGCCGGCGGACCGGGTGCTGCCCAGACGTACCGGAGAGCGAGCTCGGCCCGATCCCGCTTACCAAGCCGCCCTATGCGCACCTGGTGGCAATCGACCTCAACGCGGGGGAGATGGCATGGAAGGTGCCGTTCGGGGAAGGCAGCGACGCGATCCGCAGGCACCCGTTGCTTCGCGGCGTTGACTTGCCGGAGCGGCTGGGCACGCTCGGCAACTCCGGACCGCTGGTGACCAAGGGCGGGTTGGTATTCCTCGGCGGCGGTACCTCGTACCTGTATGCGTTCGACAAGGCAACGGGGGCCGAACTCTGGCGTGGCGCGACGCCGTTTCCCACCCAAGCGAACCCGATGACCTACCAGACACGGTCAGGGCGGCAGTACGTCGTCATCGCCACGGGCCGGGGCTCGGATGCGGCGCTGGTCGCCTTCGCGCGCCCCGGGCAGTGAGATGGTGCGCGCAGGCATGACCCTTGATGGCCGTATCATTTTCCGGCCCGAGGATGATCGGATCATAGAGCCAGGCATTGGGGATGCACGGGCTATGGTGCCGAAAAAGTGTGTTTGTCGTGTATCGGGCGGGTTTATACCTGAGATCGACTACGGGAGCCTGCCTGTCCCTGGCAACCTGAAACACCCCTTGAAGATCTGCTTGGCCCCGTATCATGACATCCGACTGGCAACTATGGAGGCACAGGTCTGAAGTGACGGGGAGCCAAGGCGGGAACGCGTCCGATCCCGGGATCCGGTTCTGGTTCCCGGCACAGAATTGGGGAGACACCAGGAAAGTCCGCCATACGATAAACTCCTGGGCAGACAGGCCCCTCTGTCCAGTCCGTTTGCCAATAGACAGGAACTGCAGATTAAAATGCCATCGCCCTGCCTGCCAGTACCTGCAAGTTGCATGTATCCGTGTACTATGGCATGCGGTAATATCGCAAGTCAGTGGAATTCCACCCACACAGGACACGCAAACAAAAGGATGCATCATGGAACTGGGACTGGGCCTCTACAAGCACATGCTCAAACCGGAGAACTACCAGTTTGCCCGGCAAGCAGGTGCAACGCACATCGTTGCCCATCTTACGGACTATTTCCGGGCTGGCCCACGCATCCCCACCCAGACGGAGGACGGCTGGGGATGGGCGGACCCGGATATGACCTCCTGGTCCGCCGAGTCTCTCGCGGCTCTGCGCCAATCTGTGGAACGTGAGGGCCTGAAGCTGGCCGCCCTGGAAAATTTCAACCCTGCCCACTGGCATGACATACTGCTGGATGGTCCTGCCCGTGACGCACAGATTCGTACCATTCAACAAATCATTCGCAATCTGGGTCAGGCCCGGATTCCCGTAATGGGCTACAACTTCAGCCTTGCCGGCGTCTGGGGACATGTAGAAGGTCCCTATGCCCGTGGTGGTGCCCTGTCTGTGGGCTTTCTGGGTCTGGAAGGGCCTGCGGAAACTCCCATGGCCCAGGGCACGGTATGGAACATGATCTACAATGCGGAGGCACCGTCCGGCACGCTGGCATCCATTACCCGCGAGGAGCTCTGGGATCGGCTGACGCGGTTCCTGGATGAGGTCCTGCCTGTAGCCGAAGAGGCCGGCGTGAAGCTGGCCCTGCATCCCGACGATCCCCCCATGCCCACGCTGCGCAATACCCCGCGTCTGGTATATCAACCCCATCTCTATCAGGATGTCCTGGATCTGCACCCCAGTCCCTGCAATCAGCTGGAATTCTGTATTGGTTCGCTGGCCGAGATGACGGAGGGTGACATCTATGCCACCACCGATCAGTACAGTCGGCAGGGTGCCGTAGCCTATGTCCACTTCCGTAATGTGCGTGGCAAAGTTCCCCGGTACCACGAGGTATTCGTGGATGAAGGGGATGTGGATATGAAGCGCATTGTCCGCATCTTGCACCGCAATGATTTCCGCGGCGTCCTGATCCCGGACCACACACCCCAGATGACCTGTGATGCTCCCTGGCATGCCGGGATGGCTTATGCCCTGGGCTATATGCGGGGTATCCTGGATATGGTGCTTGCAGGGGCATGAAGTCCAGGGTCCAACTGGCTGTATCCTCTTCGCTGCCACACGACCTGGACAGGCACGGTAGCATCTGTGCCTGCCATGTCCTGCCACAAGGGCCGAGCACATCGCCTGTGCCGGAATCTGAGATTTTGCCATGAATATTGACAGCAACACCCACGGGCCGTTCTGCCTTCAGTTTTGCTGCCAGGAGTTACAGGAATTCTGATGTCTGTGGAAAACTGCATGCTGCCTTGGGAAATGACCTGCCGTTCCCTGGCTGACGAGAGAGCGCGGCAGGAAGAGGAAGCAGAATGGGGGGTGTCGCCCGGCGCTCCGCTGCCCTATCGGTTTCGCTGGGAACACGTATGTGAGGTGGTCAGGGGTGCCCGCTTCCTGGCCGGAGAACTGCAGGCTGACGTTGACATTGCCGTGGCTTCCGCCTGGTTACACGATATCTGCAAGACACAACCTTCGCATGGAGCCCGCGGCGCGGCAGAAGCGCAGCAGGTCCTGGCCGCAACCGATTTCCCACAAGTCAAAATCCCTGCCGTTGCCCATGCTATCCAGCACCACGCCGGCCTCTTTCGGCCTCGGGGAGCAGAACCTCTGCAGCCCCTGGAAACCGCCATCCTCTGGGATGCCGACAAGATTTCCAAACTGGGCATACCCCAGATCGCCGCCATTCTGTCTTCCAACTGGGCCCAGGGCAAGACAATGCCGGAACGGCATGCCCTGGTCAGGGAGTATGTGCAGGAATGGATCGATCGCACGGCAGAGAGCATGAACACCGAACCGGCCTGCACCATTGCCCGCGTGCGGTATCAGGAGATGATCCAGTTTGTCCAGATTTGGCACCGCCAGCAGAACGAGTCCTTTGGCTCCAACATTGATGCCCATCTGCCGACAATGACCGCGGACACCAGTGCCTGACGCCCTGGCAGCGAACATTATCCCGGCTGTCCAGCCACTGGCCGCGCGGCTACTGCAGCGTGATGGGTGCTTTCCTCAGGCGGTAGCGAAAATCACAGTGGGACGCCCCTTCCATGATGGTCTGCGTGCGTTCCAGTTCCACCTCTTCATTGAAGCCCTGAATCAGGGCATGATCGCGCTGGCAGGACAGAATGCTTCCCAGTTCCGCCATGCCCAGGCTGCGATACATCTCGGCATAGCGGCAACGTTTGACATCAAAGTGGAATTCGGTATCCGTGTGCTGCAGGACATCAATGACCATGGCATCATCCCGCTGCCAGTCGTCCAGCGTTGCCGCAAATGCCTGCAGGTCATTGACCGGTGCCTGCTCCTGCAATTGACGGCCTTGCTCCTGAGCAATCTGGACAATGGTAGCCTTTACCAGATCCAGGACTTTCCGGTCCCCAAATTCCGTGCACAGCGCTTCAATCAGGGGCTTCAGGATACGGGCCTCCACTTCCCGGCGTGTCAATACACCCAGGCGGGCATTGAGCTGATCTGTGCTGGCGGAGGACGGACAACGTGTACTCATAACGTCATTTTCCGGGTGAAAATCGAGAGGGGCAATCAGGACCACTTGGCGGTCTTCAGGCAACCACAAAATGCAGACTGCTGCCTATGCATAGAGCTTTTGGGTCTACGTTTTGCCCCGTTACACAACTGGAACTGCGTGGTGGGCCATGGCCCACCTGGCTACATGGGCACAGGAATGCCCTGTACGTTTCCCTTGCCTCTGTCCGGGACGGCACAGAATATCACCTTTCTGTACTGGTGAAGGACCACGTCGGATGTCCCAGCCAGGATCGGCCCAGCGTAGCCCGTATGGTGTACGCGCCGGCCACATGCTGACAATCCACATCCCGGCTCAGTGGCATCCGATCCCGTACACGTGCGAAATCGATGTGGACAACCGGTACTGCCTCCAACTTGGTGAAAGACCAGTCATGCAGTGCGGCCAATTTCTGCGCACGGCCCTCTTGCCGGATGATTTCAAAGTCCGTCAACCGGCAGACTTTGTCAAACACGGCGTTCCCTTCGATCACGGCGGCATAAAGCACCTGCTCCCGCATCGTCTTGCCGGATTCCAGCCAGGCAAGGGGGATCAGCAATGTCAGCAGAAGTACCGGCATCAAGACCCGACTGTGATGTCGCAACCAGGACAATGCCCGTTGCCTCCAGGACAATGCGAAACCCATGATGATCCTCGTTCCATGCAATCTGCACAGCAATTTCCGGTAGCCGATAGTACAGCAGGCGACCGGATGTGTCAACGGTACATCAAGGGCACCCATGGCACGGAGCGGGAACGTTCAGCTGTCAACGCCCTTGGGGCACTGTAGCAGACTGGGATGGGGCTGCCGCCTCTATTCTTGGCCAAGGACGCCAGGATGGACTGGAAACCTGTCAGGTGTCAGGACTTTGCCTGCACACGAAACCAGCCGGGATCAACAACCACACTGGATGTCCTTGCCCGGTTGTCCCCTGGTGCCTGCTGTGGCATAGCCGTCCCGTTTCCACCAATCCAGCCCGCCAATCAGTTCTCTCACTTCCAAACCCAAGGTAAGCAGTTTCAAAGCGGTTTTCGTGGAGGCATTGCATCCAATGCCATCGCAATAACACACATGAATCCGGGTTTTGTCCAAACCGTCAGGGGTATGGGAACCGATTTCCCGGTGCGGCACATTTACCGCGCCGGGAATATGTTCTGCCGCAAATGCTTCCGGGGACCGTCCATCCACGATCACCAGATTTTCACCGGCTTCCACCGCGGCAAATACATCCCATGAATCCATTTCGTAGGCCAGCTTGCTTTGGTAAAAGGCCATCTGTGCCTGTCGCATAGGAGTTACTGCCAATCCTCCACTTTCACATGCATGGGCATGATACCCCTCCCGGCGCTCAAAGGCCAAGTATCAAACTGTACCTGGAATCGTCTCCGGTTGTGTCATGGGATGGCAGTCCAGGGCAATCGCATCATGCAAGTTTCACGATGGTCAAGGCGCAGCAGGTGGGTCTACGGTGTCCTGTCACCACGGAGCTGTCCCCATGACCACTCCCGCTACGCTTACGGATCGGCCTTGGGAGACCCGCGTCGCAACGCAGGACGTACGCCATTGCGAGAGACGGGCCGCCCCGTAGCAACTGCTGTCAATCTACAGATTCAGAGCCACGGCGTAACGCCCCCTACGGCAACGGGTACGGGAGCGCATGGCGGCCCTGTGGGCGTGGGGAGGGGCCGTCTGCCCTGCGGCGCGCACGGTCCCCGGTCGACCTTGCCCACGGCTGCCTCCTGGGCCCGACCCCGGACCCTGTCCGGGGACAGGGGGCTACGGGTACGTGACCGGGACGGCGCAGCGCGCTCCGGTGTGCGGGTCTGGGCGATGACGGGCCCGGGCCGCCCGGGAGGTTCTCATGGCCTCAGGTCGGGCCCGTCCCCCGCAACAGAGCGGCCACGGCCGCGGCCGGGTCCCCCGCTTGCTGGGCGGCTTCCACCACCTGAAAGGCCTGAGGCAGGGCCGCCAGACCCCGCTGCTGCAGGGCGGCCATGCAGGCCTCCAGGGTGGCCTCATCCAGGTAGAGAGAGGCGACGCCCCGCAGGGCTTCCATCTGGTTTTCCATCCGGCCTTCCATCCGGCCTTCCTCCAGGGCCCTCACTCTTTCGGCGGCCCCGGCCTCCGCACGGGCCTCCGCCAACTCCTGCTCCCTTTGCTCAATGATCTCCTGGACCAACATGGTGAAATCCTCCAATTTGTCTATGCGCGCCCAAATCGCCTCCACCCGCTCCCGCTCCGCAGCTCCCGCCTGGGACAGGGACCAGGGCGCCGTGGTCGCCGCCGCAAACCGCAGGAAGGCCCGGCGCAGCTCCGGATGGTCCATCCGACCATGCAACTCCCGGATCACCGCCAGGATGCCGGCCGGGTCCGCCTGACGCTCCAGGGCAAACAGCCCCGGCAACCACCCTTCCCCCGGAATGGCACGCGCGTCCATATGGCGCATGTCGAAGAAAAACAGCGGGAACAGGGACTCGTGTACCAGAGGCCCCAGCAACAGGTCCGACAGGGTGGGCGGATCCCACGCCTGCTGCCCCGTATAGAGCGCCACCAGCATCGGCACCGGCAACCCGGACGTCACCTGAAACGTCCCATCGTCCAGCCCATCCAGCAGCTGGGAGAAGGCATAGTGATAGAGACGCAGGATCAGGCGGTGGTCCGGCGCGGACGGGAATTCACAGACCAGCAGCAGATAGGCATTGCGGTCGGTCCGGAAGGACCAGTGCCGGTCGCCAAATCGCTCCCGGTAGTTGGCGGACACGTAATGGGCCCTGTGCGAGCGCAGGGACCGGGGCTCCACTTCCCCCAGTTGCAGCTGCTGGCTGACAAAGCGCGACCAGTCCAGATTGATCCGGGCCTGCTGATGCAGCTGCTTGTACCTGGCGTCATGCATGCCCATCGGCTTCTCCCCGTCATGGGCCAGCGGGCCATGCCCCCGGAATGCAGACTCTGGGGCACCGACCTCCTGCCGGTATTATAGCACACCCGTCCCGCCCTCCGCCATGACTCCGCGAGCCTGTCAGGGCCATCGCAACCTGCATGGGTGGCGATTCCGACAACACCTGCAGGAGGCAGTTCTCATCCCCGCCGGCCTGGTTGCGTGGGCCGGCGCTACCCCCCGTGGCTGTCGGTCCCTGCCGCAGCAGAGGCAAGGCCCACCGGCACAGTACCGTCATGTGGTGGGCCGCCTGCCGGTCCGCCCGCGGCTTTCCTCCTTACCAAAGGCCATGTCCCGTGCCGGGCATTCGCGATGCCCCCATGTCCCCCAACCGCGTACGTGCACACGGCGGCAGGCAGGCAGGGAAGTCGTGGGTTGCCGTCGTGAAGCGGTCCCCGCGGCGGCGTGCGGACGGGACCCCGCACAGGAAACTGGTGGCCCACGGCACCGCCTCCCGCACGGCCAAGACCCGACCGCAGGTGTCGGGCAAGGGCATGCCGCAACTCAAGTCCTGCAATGTCGCCCACCCACGCCATCGGCGCTGGCCAAACAGGGCCATGTCCACCCAGGTGTCAGCCCCGCAGATAACACCCGGGAGGGCGAGGAGGAGGGCAGGCAGGCGCTGGCGGCCGGGGCGTGGGTCCCGCAGATCGTTGCGTGCGGCGACCCTCGTCACCCAAGGCAGGGAGGCAATCGTAGCGCACGGTCAGGGGGGCAACTCCCGGCAAAGGGGGAAGGGCAGACGCTGAGGCTACACCTTGACCCTCATGCACCTGGCATGAGGCGATGGCTCTGGATGGCAGTCCCTGACATAAATCACGGGCATCCCGTAAGAGGCTATACTTGGAGAAACAGGATCGCGTTTCCCCGGACTTTGCGCCCGCATTGCCATCTCCCGGGGGCCTGGCCTGGTGCATTTTCCTGTCTCCGTTCCGGGATTCTTCTTTCGCGACGGTTCTGCCCGTTGGGTCACATCAAACTTCATGCATGTTGCAGCCTTTTTTTCCCACTACCGGCCATGGCTTCACCGTACCGGCCTGACAGCGCTGGGCCTGGGTGCACTTCTGGTCCTGTTCCTGGCACTGACCGTCGATCCGTCCGGAGCCGTCATTCTGACCCTCCTGGTCATTACCCTGTTGTACGCCTGCCAGGGTACCCATGCAGGCTTGACCAGTGTGGTTACGGTAGCGCTCCTGTTGCCTTTCGCGGTTGTACCCCTGGATTTGGGCCTGAAACCCACCTTCCTGAATGTCGCCGTGGCCCTGGTGTATCTGCAGTGGCTCGTCCATCTGAGCCGTCATGATTCGTTGCTGTCCCTGCCCCCCTATACGTCAGGGCTGGTACTGCTCTTCGGTCTGTTGGTACTTGCGGCCAGCTTTTGGGGTATGAATTTCGAACGGCCGACCCCATTCGCATGGCGAAAAGTATGGGAGTATCTGCTTAACCTTGGCCTGTTTCCTGTAGCCCTGACCGTATTGCGGGCACCCCAAATCCGGCGGTTGGTTGCTACCGTGGCCGTAACCGGCATCCTGGGGGCTTTGGCCGGACTGTTCCTTTATATGGTACCCATCGACCTGGCCCAGAAGGTACTGGCGCAGCTGGAACTCTTTGACTATCCGGCAGGGCAGACAGCGCTCCGCTATATCAATGATGATCCCCGGGGTACCATGCGGGCTATCGGTTTGGCTGTAGATCCCAATCTCCTGGGTGCCACGTGTGTACTGGCCGCCAGTCTTATCCTGCCTTTCATGATGTCGGGACGGTCCCTGGGGTTGCGCATAGGGGCCGGCCTGGCCCTGCTGATCCTGGCAGCCTGCATCTATCTGACCTACAGCCGCAATGCACTGGTGGCCCTGATGGCCGTAGGCGCCTTCATGGCTCTGGTGCGATACCGCGTCCTTTTGCCGCTGGGCGCCGCAGGTGTCCTGCTGTTACTGCTGCTCCCGCAGACCCAGGCGTATGTGGAACGCCTGGTCGCGGGGCTGCAGGGCCAGGACCTGGCGACCCAAATGCGGTTGGCCGAGTACCGCAATGCGCTGGCCCTTATCCAGACGTATCCCTGGACCGGCATTGGCTTCTTTGGCACGCCCTCCCTGGACTTTCAGTCGGGGGTCAGCATGATCTACCTGGCCGTGGCTGCCTACATGGGATTGCCCGCCCTCGGTCTGTTTCTCGTCATCCTCGGACAGCCGATCATGCGGTTCCTGTCTGGGCCCTGGCGGCACCATGAGCTGGAACCCTATGCACTGGGACTGGCCGGGGCCGTGATTGTCTTCGGCATGACAGGCCTCTTTGATCACTTCTACATGAACTTGCTGTACCCGCACATGTCTGCCTTGTTCTGGGTCCTGCTGGGTGCCTGTACAGCATGCCTGCGTCTCATGGCATCGCCGGCCACACCTGATCCTGTCTCCGGTGTGCCTGTCCCGGGCCCTGACCCTGAACGTTCGGAACGCCGAATTTGCATGCGCCATGGACAGCCAGAGCCTGTCCGCGTAAAATCAGGCGGTGTAAAATAGGGAACTTGCCCTATCACTGCATCAAAGCGTATGGCATTACCGGAAGTCCCTTGGCGCGACATCGGGGCGATGCGAAATTGTCTCGTTCCCGTGTACTTGGACATAGACCTTGACATCGTCTGGTACACTGGGCCACAGGACCTGTCCCAATTGATCTCGCCGCTTGCGCCCTTCGTGTCTCCGGAATGCGGGCATGAGGGAACGCCAACTTCATTGCAGCAGAGCCCATCCCATTCCCGATCCTCGGCCACGCGACGGCAACCCCCTACGGCAGGACGGATAGCGGGATCTGGGCCGCGGCGTGTGGCAACCACCATATATCCCGCGGGTCTGGCCTGGCCCCGATGGCCCGATGGCCGATCTCCCAGCCATCGTCGGATGCGTCTGGCCAGGACACCGGCCCCTACGGGAGGGTTACGCCTGTGCACCGCCCAAACCTGTCCGTTGCCTGAAGCCTGATCCCCTCCATGGCGGGACCCTATCCAATGTCTGCATCACGCCAGATCCTGCTCGTGCGGCATTGCCAGGCCACAGGCCAGGCCCCTGAGGCGGCCCTGACCGCCGCGGGGCAGGAACAGGCGCAGGTTCTGGCGCGCTTTCTGGCGGACCAGTCCGTTGACCACATCGTGTCCAGCCCCTTTGTGCGCGCCCGGCAAAGTGTGGCCCCACTGGCCACCCTCACAGGATTGCCCATACAGCTCGATGTACGCCTGAGCGAACGGAGATTGGCGGCGGCACCCATAGCGAATTGGCGCCAGGTCATCCACGAATCCTTCCGGGATCTGGATCTGCGGGCTCCGGGCGGTGAGGTCAGGTCGGGAAGTGCAGGCACGTGGCTGGGCCGCGCTTCATGCCCTCCTGCAGGGCGGTCATGCTCTGCCTGTAGCCGTTGCGCACGGCAACCTGATCAGCCTGATCCTGCATTCCCTGGACCCGGGTTTCGGCTATCAACAGTGGGAGGCTTTATCCAATCCGGACGTGTTCCGGCTGCAGGAAGACAGACAGGGCCAATGGGGGTACGAACGAATCTGGTCATAGGTACCGGGGAGTTCTGTCCTGGCCCTGCCCTCCGGTCAGGGCATTTCCGGGTCGCAGCTTTGTTTCCCGCTATCGGTTTCCTGCTATGATCGGGCATTTCCGGTAGGCCGAATGCCAAGCTCCCGTCCATGCATGTTCCTGACAGCGAGAGGGAGGCTGCTGTGAAATCCTCTCTCGGCACCATTACCCTTGATCCCGTTCCTGCCCCGGTGACCGAGGGCAACCTGACCCGGGGCCGTCGCCCCCCCTGGTTGCGCGTACGGGCCGCCGGTGGTCCCAAATTCACGGAACTGGAGCATCTGTTTCGGCAAGAACGCCTGCATACCGTCTGCGAAGAGGCCCGATGCCCCAACATGGGGGAATGCTGGAACCGGGGTACCGCCACGTTTCTCCTGATGGGCGACACCTGTACGCGCAGTTGCGGCTTCTGCAAAATCAGGACGGGAGCTCCCGCCCTGATCGATCCCGACGAACCACGCCGTGTTGCCCGCAGTGTGCAGGTCATGGGGTTGCGCCATGCCGTGCTGACCAGCGTCAACCGCGATGAACTGCCGGATGGCGGGGCCTGGGTATTTGCCGAATCCATGCACTGGATCCGGCATCTGGTGCCCCACTGCACCATAGAGGTGCTGATACCGGATTTCAAGGGGTCCCTTGCCGCCCTGCAGCGCGTCATGGCCGCCCGGCCCGAGATCCTGAACCACAACGTGGAGACCGTGCCCCGCCTGTATCGCACCGTGCGTCCCCAGGCCCGCTATGACCAGAGCCTGGAACTGCTGCAGCGGGCGAAGCAACTCGATCCCGACAGCCTGAGCAAATCCGGCATCATGCTGGGCCTGGGAGAAACCCGGGACGAGATTCTGCAGGTTATGGATGACATGCGTGCCCATGACGTGGAGATCCTGACCATGGGCCAATACCTGCAGCCCAGCCGCTTTCATTTGCCCATCCGGCGCTATTACACCCCGGACGAGTTTGTCCAGCTGCGGGAAGAAGGCGAGACACGGGGTTTCAAGTGGGTGGAAAGCGGTCCCCTGGTGCGCAGCAGCTACCATGCCGACAGCCAGGCCCATCTCAGTCCCCGGCAGGTATCACCGTCTCAGGTGGTCGCAAACTGACGATCTCCGGCATCGCCCAGACCGGGCCAGATATAGCCGTTGGGCACGGAGTCGGCGTCGCCGGTGAGACGTTCGTCCAGGACCCCGATATATTGCCTGACATCCGGATGGGCGTGCTGCAGGGCCTGTACGCCTTCCGGTGACGCCAGAATGCCCATGTACCGGATATCGCGGGCCTGCCGTTCCTTCAGAAGGGAAACGGTGGCAATGGCGGAGCCCCCCGTAGCCAGCATGGGATCCAGGATCAGACAGGCATAGGCCCGGATGTTCTCCGGAATGTGCTGGTAATACCATTCCGGTTCCAGTGTCTCTTCGTTGCGCTGGAATCCCACATGCCACACCTCGGCATCGGGAACCAGGTGCAAAACCCCTTCCACCATGCCCAAACCCGCCCGCAGAATGGGTACGAGGCCCATCGTGCCGGGCCACTGTCGGCCTTGGTCGGTGGTGGTCAGGGGCGTCGTGACGGTTTGCGGCACCAGGGCCAGATCCTGGGTTGCCTCATAGGTCAACAGGGTTGTGACTTCCGTCAGGATCTGCCGGAACTGCCGGGGTGTGGTCTTCACATCCCGCAGACGGGTTACCTTGTGCCGGATCAGAGGGTGATCGGAAACATGGGCGTCCATGCACTTTGCCTCATGTCGTGGATGCGGAAGCCCGGGGCGGCTGCCGGTCAGAACAGGCCCCGGGCGGAACGTTCAATTTCGTCCTGGCACCGAATGCAGTACTTGGCGTCCGGCAGCACTTCCAGACGTTCCGGGGTGATCGGGGTCTGGCAGCGGTTGCAGATGCCGTACTGGCCCAGTTCCACCGACTTGATGGCATCCAGCAGGGTCTGTTCACGCTGTTCCAGCATAGCAATCAGGGAGACATTCTTGATGCGCTCCGAAACCTCCACGTCACCCTCGTCAATATCGGTCTTGACTTCACTGTACATGGCAGACTTGAGGTGCGCCAGTTCGCCCTGCACCCGTTCCAGTTCCACCGACAGGGTCTGCAGCTGTTTCTGTTGGGAGACCCTGGTCTTGGTGGGGGACTGGCGTCGTGTGCGCGGCCGGGCCTGCCGGTTGGCAGCTTTCCGGGTACCTGTCTTGGTCCCGGTTCCCGATTTGGACCGGGTCCTGGTCTTGGGGGTTGCGGTATTTTTGGGTTTGCTTGCGGCCATGGATGACTGTATACCTGTGGCATGAGCCTGAAACAGAGAACGAATTGCCGGGCTCAAGGGAATTAGAAAACGGTTTATAACAGCATATGCAATGGGAGTCAATTTGCCGATCCCGTCAATGCCAGTTCCTCCGCCAGATGACACGCCACCTGATGCCCCGGAATCACCTCCCGCAAGACCGGGGCTTCCGTACGGCAGATGTCCTGGGCATAGCGGCACCGCGGATGAAAGTAGCACCCGGCAGGGGGAAACGCCGGATCGGCGACATCCCCTTCCAGCAGTATGCGTTCCCGCTTGGCTTCCCGGGAAGGATCTGGCGTATGCACTGCTGACAGCAGGGCTTCCGTGTAGGGATGGCGGGGCTGGAGAAACACCTGATCCACAGCGGCCGTTTCCACCAGCTTGCCCACGTACATGACCGCCACGCGGTTGCAGATATGTTTGACCACACTCAAGTCGTGGGCAATGAACAGGTAGGTAAGATCCAGTTCCTGCTGCAGGTATTTCAGCAGGTTCAGGATCTGGGCCTGCACCGACACGTCCAGGGCCGACACCGGCTCGTCCGCAATCACCAGCGCCGGATTGAGAATGAGGGCCCGGGCAATGCCAATCCGCTGCCGCTGGCCACCGCTGAAGGCATGGGGATAACGGGTGGCGAATTCGGACCGCAAACCTACCAGCCGCAACATTTCCATCACCCGCTCCGCCCGCACCGTGCGCCTGCGCTCGCCGTTGAGTTTCAGCGGTTCGCCCACGATATCCATGATGTTCTGGCGCGGATTGAGGGACGTATGCGGGTCCTGAAACACCATCTGGAAATGATGACGCACCGCCCGCAGTTCCGGTCGTGTCATCCCGGCCAATTCATAGGTTGCGCCCGCCTCCCCGTGGGGGGCGAAGTGGATCTGGCCGGAGGTGGGCTCGTACAGGCGCATGATGACCCGGCCAATCGTGGTCTTGCCACATCCGCTCTCCCCGACCAGACCCAGGGTTTCCCCAGGGTACAGGTGAAAGCTGACATCATCCACGGCCTTGATGTGATGGGAGACACGTCCCAGCAATCCCCTGGTCACCGGGAAATGCATGCGGATCGACTCGACCCGCAACAGGGGCACACCGGTCGCGGCCTCAGGCATGATCCGGCAACTCCAGCGTCACGCGATCGTCGTACAGCAAACAGCGCACTTCCCGCCCATCCTCACGGGACACGGGCTGGGGCTCCATGGTGTCACACAGACCCGCCCGGAATTCGGAACAGCGCGGATGAAAGGCACAGCCTGCAGGCTGGCTGTAGGGGTCCGGCACGGATCCCCGCATGGTGGTCAGCCATTCGCGGCGCTGTTCCATCCGGGGCAGGGAAGCCAGCAGGTCCCGGGTATAGGGATGCTGCGGATCGTGGAAGATCTGTTCCACGGAACCCTGTTCCACCACCTTGCCCAGATACATGACCACGACTTCGTCCGCAATGTCCGCAATCACGCCCAGATCGTGGGTAATGAACATCATGCCCAGATTCAGTTCTTCCAGCAGATCCAGAATTTGGGCTTCGGTCGTGACGTCCAGGGCTGTGGTCGGCTCGTCGGCAATGAGCAGGCGGGGCTGCCCCGACAGCGCCATGGCAATCATGACCCGCTGGCACATGCCGCCACTCAACTGGTGCGGATAGCTGTCCATGCGGGTCGCGGGTTGGGGTATATGCACCTGTTCCAGCAACGCAATCGCAATCGCATGGGCTTCCTGGTCTGACACCTGTCGATGCAGGCGGATATTCTCCTTGATCTGGCTGCCGATGGTATGCACCGGACTCAGGGAGGCCCGGGGTTCCTGAAAGATCATGGCGATCTGGCCCCCGCGGATCGCCCGCATCTGGAAACCGGTGCGGTCCAGGCGCAGGAGATCCAGTTCATCCGCCAGTTCCTCGTGCCGCGAAGGCGTGTACCAGATCTGGCCCCCGATGGTCCTGCCCGGCGGCCGCACCATGCGCATGATGGAACGGGCCATGACACTCTTGCCACAGCCACTTTCCCCCACAATCCCCTTGACCTGCCCCGGATACAGATTGAACGTTACCCCATCCACAGCCTTGACCACGCCTTCGGCCGTGAAAAAGTGGGTCTGGAGATCCTGGATGGCAATCAGGGGGGCTGTCATGCGGAACTCCCCATTTCGGCGTAGGGATCCGCCGCATCCCGCAGGCCATCGCCGACAAAGTTGAACGCCAGCACGGTGACAACCACAAAGATGGCAGGCCACAGAATCCAGGGATGCACCGCGATCTCCACCAGTTGCTGGGCATCCACCAACAGAACACCCCAGCTGATCGCCGGCGAACGCAGTCCCAGACCCAGAAAGCTGAGAGCGGTCTCGGCCAGTATCATGCCGGGCACGGCCAGCGTAAGATGTACCAGCACGTAACTCATGAACGAGGGAATCAGATGCGCCCGGATAATGTAGAATTCCGTGGCACTGGCGGCCCGCGCCGCCAGCACGAAATCCTCGTTGCGCAACGAAAGAAACTTGCCGCGCACCACCCGGGCCAGGGAGGTCCAGCCGATAAAGGAAATGATCACCGTAATGGCGAAATAGAGCTGCATTTGCCGCATGTCCGCGGGCAGGGAGGCAGCCAGTCCCATCCAGAGCGGCAGCGAAGGGATCGATCGAATGAATTCGATCAGGCGCTGCACCAGGTTGTCCACAAATCCCCCCAGCAAACCGGACAGGCCTCCCAGCAGCAGGCCAATCACCAGGACAATCGCCACCCCCACCAGGCCAATGGTCAGGGATATGCGGGCCCCGAACAGAATGCGGGCCCACAGGTCACGGCCGAACTTGTCTCCCCCGAGCAGGAACAGCGGACCATACTCCTCCGGGGCATCAATGCCTATCAGGTGATACGAAGTGGGAATCAGCCCCCACAGCTCATAGGGATCCCCCTTGACCAGGAAACGGATGGGCGTGCGGGCTTCCGGGTCCTCCACAAAGGTGCGCTGGAAGGTCTCCAGATCCACTTCGCGCGTAACCTTGTACACAAAGGGACGCCGCCAGGCGCCGTCGGCATCCCGTACATGAATCCGGCGCGGTGTCAGATACAAATGATCCGGAAAACGGGTCTGCGGCAGATAGGGCGCCAGAAACGGGGCAAAGAGGGCAAAGAGGTACAGGATAAGCAAGATGCACGTCCCGACAATAGCCATGCGATTGCGCCGGAACCGCAGCCACACCAGCTGGCGCGGTGTCAGCAATTGCTGGTTGTTGGACCCTGTTTCCGGCGGACTCTCCAGAAAGCCCAGTTCGGCAATGGGGCTGGCCGCCGGCGCCGGCGATACGGAGGATGCCATGGCCGCGGTTCAGTCGCCGTATCGGATCTTGGGGTCGACCCAGGCGAGCAGGATATCGGAGAGCAATGTCCCCAACAGGGTCAGCGTGCTCAGAATCATGATCATGCTGGCCGCCAGGAACATGTCCTGGGAGCGGAGCGCACCCAGCAGCAAGGGACCGGTGGTAGGCAAATTCAGGACCAGCGCCACAATGACCGAACCGGACACGATTTCCGGCAGGAGCCAGCCTATGGTACTGAGAATGGGATTGAGGGCTACCCGTACCGGATACTTCAGAATGAGGTAGCGCTCGCGCAGGCCCTTGGCCCGGGCCGTTTCCACATAGGGCCGTCCCAGTTCATCCAGGGTAGCAGCCCGCATCACACGCAACGTGCCCGCGGTACCGGCCGTCCCCACGATGATCATCGGCAGCACCATATGCTGGAGCATATTGATGACACGGGCCACGCTCCACGGTGCATCCAGATATTCCGGCGAGAACAGGCCGCCGGCTCCCGCGCCGAAATACTTGATGCCAAAATACATGAGGATCAGGGCCAGCAGGAAATTGGGCGTGGCCAGGCCGATGAAGCCCAGAAATGTCACCGCATAGTCCGCGGGACTGTATTGATTCACGGCGGAATAGACCCCGATGGGGATGGCCAGGGCATAGGCAAACAGCAGGGACAGAAAGGACAGGAGCATGGTCAGGGCAATCCGTTCCCCTATCAGCTCGTTGACCGGCCGATCCCAGTAGAACGACTGGCCCATATCGCCGCGCAGGAATTTGGTGAGCCACTTCCAGTACTGGACATAGATGGATCGATCCAGGCCATACTGCTTGTACAGGCCTGCGATTTCCTCATCCGAAAGCAACTCCCCGGCCGCGGCCAGATTGGCCACGTACGTCGTGAGGTAATCGCCTGGCGGGAGCTGAATGATGGCAAAACTGACGACGGAAATCAGAAAGAACGTCGGGATCATCTGCAGAATGCGCCGTACGAGGAATATGCGCATGGCCTTACGTGCTGCTGTCTGCCATTATCCAAACCTGGGGTCTCAGGCATGCTCCGGGATCGGCGACCTGCAGCAGGCCGCCGATCCCGAAGCAAATGGATTCTGTGGCGTTCCGACGCCTAGGACTTGAAAAAGAACTGTTCCGGATGGACGGGTACGGCCCGGATCACGGAAAAGCCCCAGACACCCTCATCGGGGAAGTTGGTGAAATTCTCCTTCATGATGACCGGCTTGGGAATGCCTACCGTCCCAAACCCGGGCAGGTAGTCGTAGAACCAGTCCCACAGCTCGCGGGCCTTGGCGACATGCTCCTCATCCGTCAGGGCATTGATCATGTCCTGCCAGGCGGCATCCACCTGCTTCACTTCTTCCGGCGGTTCCTCGGCAAACTCGTTCTCGGTGTCACCGGACAACCACAGCTGCCATGCCCGCCCCCACCGGACGTTGCCATGACTGGGATGATTCAGGCGTGAGTTCCACACCCAGGTGATGTCGGAGATATCGCCTTCCCAGCCGGACATTTCCACATCGTTGGCGGCGACCAGTTCATTCAGCAGGGCGCGGTTGATGGGTTTGAGAATGGCCTCCAGGCCCACATTGCGCCATTGCTCCGCCGCCAGTTCAAACACGTTGACTACATCGGCCTGTTCCGTGTCCAGCTGGCAGATCCAGGACACCCGCGATCCATCCGGATGCGTGCGGAAACCGTCAGCATCCCGCTGGTCATATCCCGCGGCATCCAGCAAGCGATTGGCTTCATCGGGATCGAACTGGGCCCAATGGTTCTCATCCCCTTCCTGGTAATACTTGGAACTGGGCCAGACCGCCCACTGCCGGGGTTCCCCCAGGCCAAAGTACACGGTATTGTTGAGATCGTCCCGGTCCAGGGCGATGGACAACGCATGCCGCACATCCTTGTTCTGGAAGAAGGTGCGCAGATTGGCATCCTTGGCCGTAAGGTTGGGGACAATGACCGTCTTGCCCGGGAACGTGGATTGCCACATCTTGATCTTGATGTTGGCCGATTCGCGGTTCTGGCCATACAGCTCCATATCCTTGAGCTGGGCCTGTCGGCCCGCAAAGGTCAATTCCCCCGCGATGAGTTTCGCAAGGGACACTTCCCGGTCGGTGATAATATGGATCAGGGTCGAGTCGATGTAGGGCAACTGGTTCCCTTCCGTATCCACTTTCCAGTAGTAGGGATTGCGTTCGTAGGTGTGGTGATCCGGGTTGTCGCCTACCCGGATAAACGCCGTCATGCCCGGCAGGCCAATCTGGGCGGGAATGGTGGAGCCTACCCGGCCCCGATCCCGCATCAGCTGGTCCCAGGTCTCGAAATTGGCTTCTTCGATCATGTTCTGCAATTCCGTGGCGTCCGCATAGCCCGGATGGAACTGCTTGAGATAATGGCCCGCGTGCCACAGGCCGCCCTGCGAACCGGCATAGAACGTCTGATGCAGCACAATCAGCGGATAGGGTCGGTCAAACGTCAGCTTCAGGGTATACTGATCGACCTTTTCCATCGTCAGGGGTTTGCGCTCTTCCCCGGCACCGGTATGCCAGCTGCCGGGCGGGCCGCCCGGCGCATAATCCGGGTTGTTCCACAGATCGTCCCAGGCAAAGAGGAAGTCATCGGCGGAGAAAGGGGCACCGTCGGACCACTTCAGGCCTTTGCGGAGGTGGAGGATCTGGACCGTCCCCCCTTCCTGGAATTCCCAGCTTTCGGCCAGGCCCCCGGTAATACTGCTGAAATCGGAATCGATGCGCAGGATGAGTTCCGTGCCCATTACGGCCTGGGGATCGCCAAACAGGTGATTGGCATTGCCAATGGCCACTACCGACTGGCCGCCGTACTGCCCGACTTCCTCCAGGGGCACGATGACCTCCGGGCTGGGGGGAAGCCGTTCTTCCACCGGCGGCAGTTCGCCCGCCGCGACCCGTTCGGCGAGCATGGGCGATTCATTGTAGGCAGAACCTGTGTCCGCCGGCACCGCGGCCGGGGCTTCCACCGCGGGCGCGGCCGGCTCTTCCGCCGCGGGTGCGCCACAGGCGGTGATGGCCACCGCCGCGGATGTCATCGCGGCAGCTTTCAGGAATGCCCGCCGATTGAACTGCAACCTTTCTTCCATGTCCTTTGCTCCTTTGATTCTGGACTGACTTGACGACGTGATAGCGATCGGCCTTGGGGACACCCGGCCACACCCCCCATGCCACTTCACCGCGAGGGGGATTTCAATCGGGTACGGACACATCCTGTTGTGCCATCCAGTCGGGTACGGAAAACCGGTGCGTACCCACGGTCAGCATGATGTATTCAAACATGTCCTTCCAGTAGTCAAACTGTGCCTGCGACGCCCCCTGGAAGGTAATGGTATAGAGATATTGGCGCTGGACGAACATGCGGGCTTGCCGCACACATAATGCATGGTCCAGGCGAAATGTGCAACTCCATTGCAGGCCCCACTCCCCGGGCTCCTCTTCCGTCAGGGTGCGCCAGGTCCTGACCGTACAGTCCGGCAGTTGCGCCAGCCCTTCCCGGGCTCCCGTGCCCAGCACCACAAAATCCTCGGCGGCCAGCGGCGCCTTCAGATCCTGCAGTTCCAGGTGGATATGGGTCAGGGGCTCCCGGGTTTGCGGCCAGAGGGTCACCCCGGTCCGGGGCGCCTCCTGTTCTTCCCGATGCCAGTCCGCAGGATACCAGAAGGACAGCCGCCCGTGCGCATCATTGTAGAGCGACAGGCTGCGAAACCGGGGGCGAACAGGGTTGTGAGAGGATTCCACGAAGCAGACCGGCATGGTTCAGGGCAACAGACATGCGGAACGATTGCCTGCTGCAGGGCAAGTACAATTTCGCTGTCATCTTGTCGCGACAATCCCTTGTCCGGACAATCACCAGACAAAGGAAAATGACCCACCAGGGACTCGAACCCCGAACCCATTGATTAAGAGTCAATTGCTCTGCCAAATTGAGCTAGTGGGCCACATCCACTCTCTGTTGTCTGCAAGGGTAACACCCAAGGGAATTTCAAGTCAATACCTTGTGGTCCCTTTCCCTTTCACGGACAGCTGGAAGAACGAGATTCCTGATGGGTATGTCTTCCGTCTGCTTGCGCATGGTGAGGGAACTGTGTACACGCCCTGCCCGGGACATGCCCCTGGCGACTGCCTCAGGATTTGCCGTACAGGGCGCCGACTCGGCGGGGTTGGGGCCACCTGCCCGGGAACCTCTCCTGCCTCCGCTTTGAGACCACGCACAGATGATCCCACACCCTGATCGCGGACACCGGGCGGCGCCGGGTTCCGTCTTGCCTGGAACGCCAGGATTTCTCCACCACCCCACGACTGCCAGGGCGCCGTGGACGGAGGAAGCACCGTTTCTGACCGACCCGGCGCCGCCCTGCCCTGATTTGCATGGTCCGCATAGAACATGTCCGGGCTTGCAGGCCAGGACACTGTGGCCCCGGAACTGGACCTTAAGTACAAAGTCCAGCCGAGTTCAGTCGTGGGCTTAGCCTTCACCGGGAGCTATGACTCCCAACTCCCACGCCATTTGCCACAGTCCCCGCAGGTCCATCGCATCATGTAGAGGAGAATTGAGGCCGGGGATGACAGCCGGTGCACGAGGTTCGGTGACCGCTTTGACCCTCGTGCCCCAAACAGAGCAGAAAGAGTAGCGTGAGCAGCCATGTGAGCAACTCCGGGGCAACCGGAAAACGCTAAAACGCCCAGGTTATGCCCTTGACCCGCGGGAAACCTTTTTGAGGCGGTTGCCCTGAACAGTCCTCAGCCCTTGGATATGGAAGTGTGTCCGCATGCTGTGGTACGTGTGATGCACACCCGTGATATCCGGCAGGATCAGCGTGACCGTCGTGCCTGAGGCAATGAAAGTGTGTTGAATCCTGTTATACTATGCGATGGTGTAAGCGCATTTTTCACCAGACTGCATTCAAGCAAGGAACGACCCTCCCTATGGCATCAACCGAAGAGCGCATCATAAAACTTGTAGAAGAGAATCTGGACTTGGAGCATCCGCCTGACCTTGACGCTGAGGTTACGGATTCCGGTGTCTCCTCGCTGAATCTGGTTAGGTTTCTCAAGCTTGTCAACCAGGAATTTGATCTGGAAATCCCCCCAGGGGAAGTTGATCAATTTCACAACTTGCGGAGTCTGATCGCTTACCTGGAGACACATACGGACTAGCGTTTCCCGACTTGGCCTGAAAGTCCCTTTCGCTACGGGCAAACGATCGCTCGCCGGCGAAGTAACAGGTCTTCAGGTTTGGGAAACCCTGATCAAGGGGGGACAGAGTTCGCCCCTGACGCAGACGTATGGCTTAACAGAGGCCCTATGCTGTGCGATTCAATTGGGGCTGTCTACCCCTTTATACTGTCTCCGGGCGATGGTCATGTCCGTAGCAACGGTTGCGGCCCCTGTGCCTCTCTGCATCCCGGCCCGTCGTCGCCAGGCGTTTCTGGAGCAGATGGCTCGGCGCATCCCCTGAACCGGCGCTGCGACCTGTACCGCCCCCATTACGGAGCGGATATCCCGGGACCGGAGCGCAAGCGGGTGGACCGGGAACGGATGGTACGCTTTCGTCTGCGACAGCGATGGGGCAACCTGTCGGACCCGGAGGCCGAGGAAACGGTCAGGGATGCGGCCGTCAGGCGGCAGCTTGCCGGGTCTGGGCGGGTGGAGCCCGGTGCTGGATGAGACTACGCTGTGCCAGTTTCGGTACCGGTGGGAAGAGCCGTGCTGGGGCCAGCCATCTGCAGGGAACAGAATGTACGCCTGCCGGCACAGGGGCTGCGCAAGAGTATGCCGGTGGAAGCCACTCTGACAGTGGTCCCCGCCTCCACCAGGAACCAGGCCAAGGCCCGGGACCCGGAGATGAAGCCGCCGCGGAAGGGACAACCATGGTACTTGGGTCTGCAGGGATCCCGCGATACCGACCACCATATCCGTCGCCGCCACGATGCAGTGACTACGGTCGCCAATGTGCATGACAGTCAGATGACTCCGGCGTTGTTGCGCGGCGGGAAACCGGCATCCCTGGCGCCAACGCCCGAAGGGACAGAACCTGACCACGGCCCGTCCTGACGGGAAGGTCAGGGAAATGAAGGCGGAAGCTGGTGGCGGCAAACGAATTGGGCCGAGTTTCCTTATGGGGATTGGCCTCGGTGGGGACAGCAAATTGACCATGATGGCAGAAACACTATGGGAGATCCCGGAGCCTCTGGCCATATGTGAGGTTGCCGTGGATTATGCTACCACCATTCAGTTGCGGCGTCATGGGAACCCCGCTGGTCCACGTCTGGTCCTGAGTCATGGTAACGGACTGGCGGTTGATCTCTATTACCCTTTCTGGTCCCTTCTTCTCGACGATTTCGATCTGGTGCTCTTTGATCTCAGGAACCATGGCTGGAATGGGGTAGGCAATCTGCAGCAACACAATATCCCCACCTTCAGGCAAGACCTCGATCGGATATTGCAAGCCATCGACCACTGCTTCGGCACCAAGGAAAAGATTGGCGTATTTCATTCGGTTTCCGCGCTGGTAGCCTTGCTTGCATGCGAACGGAACCACGGATTCTCGGCCCTGGTCCTTTTCGATCCACCTCTGTGCAACAAGCTGGACGAAAGCCATGCCGAATTTGAGGTAGCGGTCACCCGGCTGGCCAAGAGAATCCGGAGTCGTACCCCAAGATTCCAGAGTCGGGAGGAATTCATTGAACTCCTGGAATACATGCCAATCTTCCGGCGTGCCGTGGCCGGTGTTCCTGATCTGGTCGCGCGGACAACCTTGCGCCCAACGCCCAATGGCAAGGAATTTGAATTGCGGTGCCCCCCGGCCTACGAAGCGCAGATCATCGACTACGCCCGCGCCTTTGCCGTGTTGGTAGACTTTGAATTATTGGCTTGTCCGGCCAAGATTGTCGGTGCGGACCCAACCCTGTCATATTCCTACCTGCCAACTTTCAATCTGGATGATATGGTGGCAGTGGACTATGATTTCCTGCCCGAAACGACACACCTCCTGCAACTGGAACAACCACATCATTGTGTGGCCGTAATGCGCGAATTTCTGGAACTCCACAATTTGGCGTAGGACAGGCGGGACAACCCCGATGGCAACAGGTTCTGTCACCGGGGCCAAGTCGGTACAAGGAGAAGAAGACACTGTGAAATCAAGTGAAGCCGCAGCACAGACGTTCCCTGCTGCATGGGCCGATCAGGTGCATGCCGGAAGGCAGGAACCGGTTGCGATTGTAGGCATGGCCTGCCGGTTTCCCGGTGCGGACGATCTGGCAGCCTTCTGGCATTTGCTGGTCACGGGCCAGAACGCCATAACCGAGGGGATCCCCGGTTCCGGCGTGGGGCGTATTGGCGAGCTGTTCCCGGACGCTGCGCTTGACCTGGATGCCTGCCGCTTTGGTGCCTTCGTCCGTGGGATTGATCAGTTTGATGCCGGGTTCTTCCGGATATCCCCTGCCGAGGCCCAGTTGCTGGATCCCCAACAGCGCCTGATGCTGGAAACCTGCTGGCATGCCCTGGAGGACGCCGGTATCGCCCCGGACCAGCTGCAGGGAAGCAGGGCCGGCGTCTACGCCGGGATCAGCAATATGGATTACCGCAGTCTGATTCTGGAATCCAGCAAACCCGCGGAACCCGCTACCAGCCTTTACGCCGTCACGGGTACCTCCATGAACACGGCCATAGGCCGCGTGGCTTTCGTGTTGGGACTGGAAGGCCCCACCATGGCCGTGGATACGGC
>CAXXOQ010000264.1:0-20191 GCA_963664185.2 Caldilineaceae bacterium
AATTTCTCTCGAAGCGTATTTCCTGCGTGCCGTCGTCTCCCGGCCATGGCTGTGAGAGCAGCCGATGCAGGACCGGCCCCCGGGTGTGACAAGCGGCCAGGGTGGGGGCATAGGTATCTGCCAGGGCCTTGAAAGTGTCGAAAGTCCGGCGGGGCGTTATCACCGCCTCCAAACGTGCAAGGAAATCAGGCTCTGTGGCCAAAAGTCTGTCCAGCAAGGGAAGATGCAAGCCCATGTTCCGCCTTAATTCTGGAAGAAATCCCCTTCGGGAAGAGCGACAGACAAGTACTGGGGAAGTCTCGGGCAACGCCACCCCCGGTGGCGTTCGCGCCTGATTCTATGGTCTGCCGGAGAAGCCTGTAGATCCGAAAGGCTTATATACTTATACTTCACTGTGCCCAATTATACTATTCCCAGGCCCTGAGTTGCCGCCACCGTGCTGATAATCAGGGTTCATGCCTCCTTGAAACCGGACCCGCACCATTGATGACCGAGGTAATTCAGACGCAGGGCTTGTCCAAGTCCTATGCCGACTTTGACGCCGTGATTGATGTCTCGTTGCGGGTAGAACCGAACGAGATTTATGGTTTCCTGGGGCCTAACGGCGCAGGCAAGACGACCACCATCATGATGTTGCTGGGCCTGGAAGCGCCTACCCGGGGCACGGCCCGGATTCTGGGCTCTCCGGCCCAGGCCCGGGACTTTGCGAGCCGCCGCAATCTGGGAGCGGTAGCCGAACGCCAGGTCTTCTATGATGACATGACGGCCAGAGAATACTTGCGCTTTTTCGGACGGCTCTACCAGGTAGAGTCCCTGGAGCAGCGCATTGACCAGTTGCTGGAGAAAGTAAATCTGCTCCCTGCTGCCGATGCCCGGGCCCGGGACCTGTCCCGGGGCATGCAACAGAAACTGGGTTTCGTGCGCGCCCTGCTCCATGATCCCGAGTTGCTCATCCTGGACGAACCGGTCAGTGCGCTGGATCCAAGAGGCGTAGTCGAAATTCGGGAGCTGTTGCTGGAAGAGGCCCGCAGGGGCAAGACGGTTTTCATTTCTTCGCATGTCCTGACGGAAGTGGAACAGCTGGCCCACCGCATTGGCATCATGAACCGCGGCCACCTGGTAGCGGAAGATACGCTGGACAATATCCGGCGCCGCCTGCAACCTGACGCCTGCATTCGCATTGAACTGGCGGATGCGGCGATGCCCTTTCTGGCCCTTCTTTCGGCCCAAGCCTATGTGTCCCATGCCACGGCCGAAGAATCGCGCCTGGCCATTCAGGTGGCCAGCGGCGAACTGCAACAGACCAAGGCGGCCATATCCCGGCTTCTCTTCCAGAACGGCGGCGTCATCATTGACATGCAGACGGACGAAATGAGCCTGGAAGAAGCCTTTGTCACGATTACGGATCGTAACGTGACACTCATCCTGGATGACTGACATATGCCGTCCGTTCCGAACGCGCCAGCGACTTCTGCCGCCTTGCGGATGGGCCAGGGGCGCCTGCACGCCATGCGCCTCATATTCCTGCGGGATTGCCAAACCCTCCTGCTGTCTGCCAGCACATGGATCGTCGCCTTTTTGGGAGGGTTGGTGGGTTTCCTTTTCCTCAACACGGATACGCAGTCTGTGGTGGACAGTGGCCTGGCCATTCTGTCGGGCGCTTTCAACTTTCCCCTTTATTCCATCCTTCTCATCAATGCCCTCTACCTGGCGCTGGCCTCGGTGACTTCCATTGCCCGCGAGTGCGAACAGGGCACGCTGGAGACCCTGTTTTACGGCCCCATTGATACCGTTTCGTATATCGGCGGGAAGTTGACGGCCTTTGGCGTCACCTATGCCGCGATATTGGCCGTTTGTATCCTCGGCTATCTGCCCTATGCGGCCCTGACCGGCTTCACCATGCCCGCTCCCATCTGGGCCATCATAGGACTGTCGTTGCCGGTTACCTTGCATGTCGTCGCGGTAGGCACGTTTCTTTCCACTGCCAGCCGCCGGGTGCGCACCAGCCTGGGTTGGTTCCTGGCCATCATCCTGGGCCTCCTCGCCCTGCAGTTCAGTCCGGATCTGATCGCCCTGGCGCCGGCCACCAACCGGTTTTACCAACCCATGCGCCTGATGCGCCAGATCCTGGAACAGATCCATCTGGTCGTAACCTGGCTTTCGCCCTTTTCCCTCTTGATCAAGGGGACAGAAGCCGTGCGCCGCGGGGATGCAGGACAATACCTGGAGGCCCTGGGCATCACCATCGCCTTTGCGGCCCTCTTTACCGCAGGCAGTATGGGGATGCTGCATCGTCTGGGAGTACGATCATGACACACCGATGCCGGCCGTGGCTGGCCTGGGGGCTGTGGGCCGCCCTATTCTGCCTGGTCTGGACCCGGCCGGTACAGGCACAGGATCCGGAACGGCGGACGGAACTGGTGTATGGGGTCAATGCCTCCATCGGCGGTGTATACGAGGGCGTTTTCTATCCCCAGGACCACGGCACCCTCTATGTGGTCGCGGAGGCTGTGACCATCATTTCTCCGCGGACGACCCAGGTGTACTATTGGCCCATCACCAACAAGCAGGTAGCCGACTGGGACGCCCAGAACGAACCTGTGGAAGGCTTGCTGGAAATCCGGCGCCGTGGGCGCAACCTGCAGCAGGTGCAACAGACCGACTATCTGATTCAATATCCCGATGGCCGTGATCACAGTGTCGCCCAGCTGTATCTGGGGGACCAGGCGCACCAGCAGTGGGCCCATTTTGAACAGCTTCGCGATCAGTTCCGGCGGGACGTGTCCGCGTATTATCAGGACCTGGTCAGCTATCGTCAGGATTTGGATGCACGCATAGCGGCAGGCGAGTTGCAGGGCGAACCACCTGCCCCACCGATGGAACCGGAACCCTTTGTCTATTCCAGCACCGAAATCAACCGCGGGTATCCCGTTGCCTTGCCGCCGGGACGCTACACGATTCAGATTCGTGACCACCAGGGGCAAGTCGTGCCCCAGAGCCGCAAACGCCTGGAGGTCTTCGCCCCTGTATCCCAGGGCGTGGCCTACCGCGTGATTCCCCATGACCGGTACACGTTTCCGGAATTGAGTGATGATGTAGGGGAAGTGATCTACCTGCGGGACGACGCGCAAGTTTATCTGCAACCCTATGCCCAGCAGGAGTTTCCGGAACTGCATCTCACCCGACTGCAGGACCCCCAGGCCACTACCGGCCGACCCGACTTGTACCGGTGGCGGCAACAGCATGAAATCGAAGGCGGCACACTGGTGGTGATGGCAGGCAACACCGTAATCCGCCGCATTGAGCGGCGTCCCTACGCCATACGCCAGATCACCGGGGCGGCCCTGGGCTACGAAATCCATGATCAGACCACCACGGAACACGAGAGTCTGCGGGAGCGCAGGGCAGCCTTTCACGGATACTGGCTGCATGCCGCCACCTTGCCCAGTTCCATTCACATCCGTTTGGAAGGCCCGGATGGGGTCACCATTCCCGGCAGCGAACGCCGGGTCAGAATCGTCCGGACCCGGATTCCGGGCTGGTCCTTTGCCTTGCCCTGCCTGCCCTTTGTCCTGGCCCTGCTGGTTACAGGCCTGCGCCGGCGGCGCTACTCCCGCTTGCCCCGGGACATGGAGTGAAGTGTTTCTTTCTTCCCTTCTGCCTGCCATCCCATGAGCATCCAGCAGTCACCTCTGCATCTGGTTACCCTGGGCGACCTGGTAGCAGATCTGATTGTCCCTGTTGCCTCGCTGCCCATTGAAGCCGGGCAGCACCAACGGGCGGACTGGATGCAGCTGGAAGCGGGTGGCACCTCCAACACCCTTGTCATGGCCGTGCGGCTGGGTCTGAAGACGGTGGTCATAGGTGCCATGGGCAACGACCATGCAGGTCATCATGTGATGTCCATTCTGCAAGGGGAGCACGTACAGCTGGATGGTCTGCTCCTGGTGGAAAACCAGAAAACCCCCACTTCCCTGGTTTTGGTTGACCGCCGTGGGGACCATGTCTTTGTGGGAGCCCTGGACGCGGCAACTCCCATTCCCTTTCAGGCCAACTGGCCCTCCATCCTGCTCCGGGCCCGGGCCCTCTTTACTACCGGGTATGCCATGCATCCCCTCGCCCTTTTCGGTCCGGACAACAACCTGCAATGCATGACCATAGCCCGTTCCGGCGGTTGCCGGATCTTTATGGATCTGGGGCCCTCGGCCTTCATTGACGACCCTGAACGGGTGGCGGAAGCCCTGGCCCTGTCCGACGTCGTGTTGGCGACCGCCGAAGAGCTTTGTCAATGGACGGATCTGGCGGATCCCGTGCAGGCAGCCCACCGTATCCGGGCCACAGGACCCGACACGGTGGTCGTGAAGACGGGCCCGGACGGCTGCATCATCGTCAAGGCCCGGAAGGAAGTGATTTGTCCTGGTTTCCAGGTGGAATTTCGGGACTCGGTCGGCGCAGGGGATGCTTTCGCGGCCGGTTATATCGCCGCCGTTCTGGCAGGCCGGGATGACGGGGCCGCAGGCCGGACGGCGAACGCCGTCGGGGCGGCCGCGGTAACCCGGGTCGGTACCGGAAGTCTGCTCCCTGCCCGAAAAGAAGTGGCGGCTCTCCTGGCACCTGAAGCCCTTCCGATTCCCCCCTGAACGCAAGGGGCAATGCTGACGTCGGTCCCAGGGTTTCTGTGGTCCAGTGGGCTGGCCCATGGGATCGGTGCTCCTGGCCTGTCCAACACCACACAGGCAACGGACCATTCCCTCACCGCTGACGGGGACAGTTCCCCCATGCCAGCAACCGGAGTCAGAGGCGCATTCCCCAACGGTAACAGGACGGGTGCCCCGCGACCGGTACGCAGGGCTTCTGCTCCGGACCTGCCGGGCCATGGACCCTGCAGGTCTCCTGGCACAGATGTCCCTCGGCCACCGCCAATACCTGCAAGTTCCTTGCCCTGCCACAAACCTGCGGCCCCATACAGGATAACCACTCAGGGGTCTGGGGGTCTGGCACTCAGTTGGCGGTCGTTGCGCTGTCTTCTCAGGGGCTCCGCATGATGCAGGCCGGACCTGCCCCCTTTATCCCTTCATGACCCAGCCACCGTCCACGTTCAGAACCTGCCCCGTAATGTTCCGGGCTGCTTCGGAACAGAGATACAGTGCCGCCTGGGCGACGTCATCTGCGGTCTGGGGCCGGTTCAGGGGCACCAGACGGGCCAGTTTTTCGCTCATCCACGTGGCATAATCCGGTTTCGCATCCGGTGCCAGACGCGCGGTATTGGCTTCGTATACCCGGTATTGCATGGGTGTATCCACAATGCCCGGCGCTATCAGGTTGGAGCGCACCCCGTGGGGTGCCAGGTCCAGTGCCATCACCTGGCCAAAGTTGATCAGGGCGGCCTTGGCCGCGCTGTAGGGTGGATCGTTCTGTGCCCCATATTGTCCCGAAACGGAGGCCAGCAACACGAAACTGCCCTGGGCCCTGGCTACCATGGGTTCCACGAAAGCATGCACCACATGCACCGCGCCCTGTACGTTGACCTGGTATACCCGGGGCCAGTCGTCTGGTACCAGACGCCAGAAGGGCAAGCCCGACTTGCCGGATCCCATGCCCACTACATATAGCACGTGGGTTACCGGCTTCATCTCTTCACAGGCGTGCGCGGTGGCCTGCATGGCATCCCAGTCCGTGACATCCGCCACATAGGCGGCGGCGCCCAATTCCTGGGCCACGGCCTGAACGCCGGGGTTGCGATCCACCAGACTGAGAACGGCCCCCTGCCGGGCAAAATGCCGGGCAAACACCGCTCCCATGCCCTCGGCCGCCCCCACGATCACCGCGTGTTCATCGCGAATTCCGTCCATTTGGCTACTCTCTCCCATTCACCACCACAGGGCCGGAGGCCCTGGCCTGTGCATACAGCGCCTGCAACTCGGGATCCTCCTCCACGTTGGCCATGGTCATGGCCACGCCTCTCTCATATACGGGCTGATTGCCCTGGCGAAAGTAGGACCACACCGATGAGGAATTATGTGAGTCGTCGGCAAAGTGTACCTTGAGACCATTGGGACGCGCGTAGGTCACCAGGCGGGCGGGCAACTGGTCTTCATCCCCTCGGGCCTTGTACTGTCTCACTGCCGCCATATCCAGTTCCACCCCCAGGCCGGGTGCTTCGCTGACATGGGCCAAGCCGTTGTGAATCCGGATCGGTTCCTCAATCAGGTCGTCCTCGTAAATCTCCATGCACGTAATGGCCGGCCACTGGGCATGGGTCAGGACAGCCCCCAGATGGGTGGCCATGGCCGTCGTCAGGCCCGTACCCACCATTTGCAGAAAGAAAGGCATATTGAAGGTGGCTGCGGTTAGGCCACCCTGCACAATGCGGGACACGCCACCGGCCATGACAAAGCCATCACAGATTTTCCGGTCGCAGGTTCTGCGGGCCAGGGCTTCCGAGTAGTGGTGGGCGATGGGCAAGGCAATGGAGCGCATGATTTCCCGATTGCCCGCGCCATCTTCGGGCGGCATCGGTCCCTCAATGATCGAGAGTTTGGGAAACCGGGCTTCCAGTTCCTGCAATACCGGCACCCCATGCACCGCCGAAAGGAGGAAATCATTCCAGTCGGCGTCAATCCGAAAGTGATCCGGCGTGGCCGCACTGATTTGGGCCAGGGTTTCATGGACATCAAACCAGGGCCTGGTCTTGATCTTCATGCTCGTGTAGCCGCGTTCCACGGCCAGGGCCGCTTCCTGGGCGTACAAAGCGGGCGGCATGTCATGCCCCCAGTGGGAAATGGGACAATGCCGGCGGCAGGGAGTCCCCAACAGGCGGTAGACCGGTACACCCACTTCCTTGCCGGCGGCATCGAACAGGGCCATTTGCAGACCGGCCCCCAGGCCGTCGTCCCACATCATGTCAAAGGGATTGCGCCCTATCGCCTGTTGCGGGTCCAGGGAGCGGCCCCAGGTGTAATTCTGGATCGTCTCCCCCACGCCCACGACCCCTGATTCCAGTGTTACCCGGATAATCTCCACCTCGGACCAGGCGTGGATGCGGGCACGTTCCATTTCCCAGCGGATGGCGGACCGCGTGGGCACCCAAACCAGATGTTGTTCCACGGCCACAACCTGCGGTGTCTTCATCTTCCTGCTCCCTCGGATTACGGGTGGTTGTCAGCAACGCCGCCAGCGCTTCCGGTCCCGAAACGGATCCTGGCCTTGGCTCCGGCCCAAAAGCTGACACACATCATGTCCACTGGGCCGGCCATACCGGTTCTTGCATCTGGCAGCGCCGGGCCATCCACGCCAGTACATACCGCTCATCCAGGAAAGACGAGTGGCGGGATGGATACAGTTCCTGATTCTCCGATGGCGTACCCATACCGGCGAGAAGCTCCTGCCCCATGGCGGGCGTATGCAGTTCCTCCGCGCTGCCGGTGATCAGCAGGGTTTCTGCCCCTACAAGATGGGCCATGGCCTGGGGATCGAAGTAGCGCAGCGTATGCCATACCTGCGCAGTCCGGTCCGGATGCAGTCGCAGATAGTCGTTGATTTCCGCCAGCGGATACGCTGTCGTCCCGGGTACGGTGGCCGGCATCTGGAGCCACATGCCTATACGGCACACCATGTGGGTCACCGCGGGGACAAGGGCAGCTACCAACAGGGCCAGTTCATGGCCGCGGCACAGCAGGGGACGGCTACCCCTTTCCGGCATGTCGGCCAGGAATTGCGCCCCCAGCACACAGTCCTCGACTACCCGGGTAAAGCCGTAGGTTTCCACGGAATCGATGCCCGCCGTCAGGAAACCGGGAAAGGTTGCCGGCACTGTGCTGCGGGTCAGGCGCATCCCTCTGTGACGCAACGTCAGCGTTATGAACTGTTGGCGCAACTCATAGCTGGCGACATGGGCTGCGCTGCCGTAGGGCGGAATCAGAAGCAGGGCGGGATGAGGTCCCGGTGCCGTCGGGATGCTCAACACCGCGTACACCGTCTCCCTGGAGTTCAGCGTCCATTCAACGCTCCAAGTCAAACTGAAATCATTGGCATGCAATGGCAGAAAACTTCGGGACACCGGGATTGCGGTGGTATGGAGCCGGGCAATCCGATCCTGCCAGAATGCCCTTGCGTTTTCCGAATCGTGCATGGCGGACCGGGACCTTAAGGTTGCAGATGCTGCCGGAGAAACTCCGACACCACGGCACCGTGGTGAATCCCCCCGGCATCATGCCCATGTCCCTCGTACCTGTATAACTTTTTGTCCCGTGCAGGCACAAGATCGAAGGCGGCGAGTCCGGTGGGGGGCGGACATACATCGTCCTGCATGCCCAGATTCATGATGAACGGACATTGCACCCGGGTCGCAAAGAAGAGGCAGTCAAAATAGGACAGGGTCGTTGCCACCTGTGCCCGCCGGTGCGGGAAGCAACGGAGATACTCGTTGATTTCCTCGTAAGGGGATGAATGGGTAAGCGTGATGGCAGCCATCATACCCGTAAGGTAGGGAGCTCCCGCGGAAGCACACGTCACCTCCTGGCGCATGCCGGCAGCCAAGAGAGTCAACCCTCCGCCCTGGCTGCTGCCCATCACCGCGATACGGTCCGAATCAATTTCGGGTCTGGACCGGGCAACATCTATGGCCCGCAGGGCATCCACGTAGAACCCGCGGTAGATATAGGTGGCCGGTGCCTCAATGCCATGAATCATGAGACCGGGATAACCCGGATTGATCTGGTCACTGCTGTGCAACTTGCCCCGCGGCGCTACACTCAGCACGGCGTAGCCCTGCAGGGCCTGTTCCCGGCCAATTGAGGGTTCGGATATGTATCCGGGATACTGTATGACGACCGGCAGGGGACCGGTTCGATCCCGCGGGAGGGAGTACCAGCAAAATATCTGTACGCCGTCCAGGGAGGTGTAGGTCAACTCCCGAACCTCCACCTCCGGCGTCGAACGCAACTCGGAGCTGCGTTCTTCCACATGCAGGGGCAAGGCACGGCTTGCTTGCAGAATGTCGGCCCAGAAGGCGGTGAAGTCGTCTGGAGGTTGAATCGTTACCGATTCAATGGTGACACTGGACATCCTGCGAGACCTCGCCCAACCCCGTCAAGCTTCCCAATACAGTGTGAGAGGGATTCCTGGTTTCATCGTACCACGAGAATGGATAGGAATGGACTCGGGTGCGGCCACATGCCATCCACCCGCTTGCAGGAGTGCCAACAGGACCGTCAGAAGTTCCATGTAGGCGAAATTCATGCCGAGACATCTCCGCGGCCCACCGCCAAAGGGCATGAAGGCATACCCCTTCTTCCGGATGGTATCCCTGTCCAGGAACCGGTGGGGGTGGAAGACATCGGGATGCCGCCAGTGATCTGGATGTCGATGCAGAATGAAGGGAGAGACAAGGAGGAAATCGTCGGGGAAAACCGGCAAGCCGCTCGGCAGTGTGTCCGCGCAGAGGGCAATGCGGCGCATGGACCAGCCCGCCGGATACAGGCGCAATACCTCATCCACGACCGCGCGGCCATAGCGAAAGCGCCCCAGATCCGCATAGACCAGACTGTTGCCTGCCGCCAGTTCCTGGCCTTCACGGCGCAGCTTCTCATACATGGCCGGATGCCGGGGCACCAGTGTCAGTAGCCAGCACAGCGTGGCGGCCGTGGTTTCGTAGCCTGCCAGCATCAGGGAAACGATGTCGTCGCGTACATCCTTGTCGCTGAAGAGAAAATCCCCTTGCTCGCTGCGCGCTCCCAGCAGCTGATCCAGTATGCTGTCCGCGTCTGCGGCATTCCGGTCACGCATCCTGATTTGGTCCATGACGAAACGGTTGATCCGGTTCATAGCCCGCTGGAAGGCAATGCCCCAAGGGGTCGGCATGCCCGCCAGGAAGGGGGGCAACAGAGCCAGCCAGACCTGATTGGACACCAGATCACCAAACGCGCGCAGGAAGGAATGCCGGTCTCCCGGGCAGTCGTGACCAAACAGGGCCGCGAATATCACATTTTGGGTGATCGCAATCGCTGTCGCCTCCAGATCCATGCCCCTGCTTCCCTGTTCCTGCAATCGGGAAACTGCACGCCGGGCATTCTGCAACGTCAGGGGGAAGTAAAGGCCAAGTTCCCTGTGTGAAAAACTGGTCTTCAAGCGCATGCGATGGCGACGCCAACGCGCCCCTTCGGCATTGGAGATGCCGTCGCCCAACAGTTTCTGGGTCGCTGACAAGTGCTTGCCATAGCGGTCGGGCACATCCTGCAGGACGTGTTTGACATCTACCGGATCGGACAGCAGCGTCATGTTGTAGGGACCAATCCGGACATAGGCCACATCCCCTTGCTGGCGCCATGCCTTGAGGAGCAGTTCATGGAGGTTGGCATGGGCCAGGCTGGACAGAGTCTGTCCCCATCCCAGACGCTGGAATTTCCGGGCTGGGCCCTGGCTATGACCTGACATGGCAGCTGTGGGGAAAGAAAGCAGAATCTTGCTCTTGCAGGGGATCGACAGATCCCGATTTTAATGGAAACAGGCTGCTGAACTCAAGGCAATACGCAACAGGCGCGACCGGCTGCCCTTGCTAACGAAGTGGCTGAGCGTCAGCTCCATACACCGCATGTCGCGCTATGCCCAGGCTGTAAGGAAAGATGCGTGCGTTTCCCTTTTTCTGCCTGCGGGATTCAGTCCCATGCAACCAGAACCAGGGCTGTACATGCCATGGGTTTCGGGCTATCTTGCGATCCTGGCCAAATCCGTCTCTGGTACGCTTTCAGAGGCTATACATCCGGCATGCGGATCAACCCGGATGCCATTGGCTTGCAACTCTGTCTGCCTCTTTCACGAGTCCGCAGACAAAGTGACAAAACCATCCCGGGACGGCCTCTACATCTGTCTTACGGCCATCACGGAGCCCTGACCGGTTCAGGTGTAGCACAAGACTTGGCGCATCATGCCTGGAAGCCGGGATCCATGCGGTTGCATTGCCTTCCCCACACAGGAAAGAGCCAAAAATCACAGTCCCTGCAACACTTCAACCAGGCGGCCGATCACCAGCGACCGCTCTTCCGGCTCCAGCGTCATGGGATTGACAAAGATGGAGTTGTCACTGCCTGGTGCCACAGAAATGGCAGGATCCCCCTCCAGAAGGGCCGCGGTCACGGTCTCCCGGGTCCAGCGGGATGAATGCGCAAAATCCACTTCCATACGAGGCAGCGGCTGCCCTGCCTCATTGGGAAAGCTCCGACAGGCACGCAGGTCGGGGAAGTGTTGATTCAGGGTTTCGCACCACTCCGATACGATCGCTTCATCCTCGATCCGACGCGCTTCCTGATCCATGTTCACATAGCGCTTGACTGCTGCCAGCAGGCCCAGCATCTCTTCCTTGCCCACTTTCATGGGGCGTCCCAGCCCTGCATGGGGCGCACCGATGGCGTGGCAGGCTTCTATCCACTCCCTTTTGCCCAGCAGGAGTCCCGAGGACTGCGGGCCACGCAAATCCTTACCGCCGCTGAAGATGACCATATCGGCTCCCATTTCCGTGAACTGCCACAGGTTCGCCACAGGGGGCAACTGTGCCGCCGCATCCACAATGACAGGTACCCCTTGGGCATGACAAAGGGCTATCACATCCGGCAGAGGCAACGCACTGGTTTGGCTGAGTGTGCCCGCAAACCAAATCAATGCGGCTGTATCCGCATCCAGTGCCGAATTGATTTCCCCTGCGCCGTCATGCGTGGCGTGGCCTACTTCCGTGAATTCGGCAAAGGCCTGGCGTACCGCATAATCGTATTGATTGCGCTGCCCCTTGTGCACGATCACCTTGCGGCGCGAAAGTCGGCCCGCAGGCAGGTGATCCATCTGGACGGGATCGCCACGGGTGAGACAGGCGGCAACGGCCAATACAATGCCGGAAGCAGCGCCGCAGGAAATATAACAGGCTTCGTTACGGGTCAAACGGGCAATCTCGGCACTGACGGTTTGCTGCAGGGCATGCAGATCCACAAAATGCCGGGAAGCCTGCCGCATTGCCTCCACCACCTCGGGCGGCATGCGTGAACCCCCCAGCTTGGTCAGGGTAGCATTGGCATTGATGACAGGCTTCAACCCCAAATCAGAATAAATGGACATGCGGAATGCGCAGCCTGATCGTGGTCCGAGTCGATGGTCGGAGAGCGCCCAATCAGGCCAACACCAGGTCGCAGGCCTCTGCCGGCATCCAATGGGCATCCTGCCCCACCCACTTGACATTGCATCCTATGGGGTTGGTCAGGGGTACCGAAACCGATTGGCCCGCCGTATGTTCGGCAAGAGCGCGCCCAATGTCATTGACCACGGCCTTTTCCCCCTCACGGGGATTGTCTATGCCGCGCCCTGTGTAAACCAGCTTGCGGTCCTGATCGAACACATAGAAATGTGGCGTGCGCAAGGCCCCGTACGCCCGGGCCACATCCTGCGACTCATCGCGCAGGTAAACCCAGGGGAAATTGTGTTCTGCCATGCGCTTGACCATCCCGTCAAAGTCGTCATCGGCGGCCACATGCACACTGTTGGCATTGATGCCCACAAACTTGACACCCTTGTCGGCAAACGCCTCGGCCGTGGTGCGGGTGTTTTCGTCCGAACCGATCACAAAGGGACAGTGATTGCAGGTGAAAAACACGACAAGGGTGTCGGCATCGCGGAAACTGTCCAGGGAATACTCCTTGCCGTCCGTGGCAGGAAGCTGGAAGTCAGGTGCGGATTCCCCCAGCTGCAACGTAAAAGCCATGTCTCAGCACTCCTCAAAAAATTGCAACGAAAAAAGAAAGATACAGAGCCGAATTATACATGAGGCCCCTATCGGAAGCTCTTCCTTTCTGCGTTACCATAGGCAAATCCAGGACAGTCCACATCTGGGCCTCTCCTTTAGGTTGCACAGAGGCCTGTGCCCCAAACACCCGGCAGGCTGGATCAGGTTGATCTGTGTAGGCGCATCCCTGGATCCCCGGGACCATGGGGTCCGCTTGCCAGCTTGGGAGGCAGAAGGAGGCCTGGCTGCCTTCAATCGTACCGCAACGCTTCCGCCGGGAAAATACGCGATGCCTGCCAGGCCGGCAACAGGGCTGCCAGCAGGGCAAAGACATAGGTCAACAGGAGAATGGCCGTTATGGGTACCCAGGGGATGGGAAACACCAGTTCGGTGGCGAATTCATAGAACCGGGCAATCATCTTGTCGCCCATGACCATGCCCGTCGCTACCCCAATGCAGATGCCGCTCAGAGCGATAAAGCTTGCTTCCAATACAAAGATCAGACCGATGGTAAACGGACGGTAGCCAATAGCCCGCAACATGCCCACCTGTTGGCGCCGTTCTACCACAGAACGACTGCCAATCACGGCCAGACCCGCCAGACCCACCACCAGACCCAGCGCGGCGAACCCCCGGAATACCTGCAGAATACTCCTGACAATAGCCTGGCCGGTCATGTATTGATCCGTGAACAGCTGTACGTTCATGCCGTTGCTGATCAATCCTTTCTCCAGGGCTCTGGCCGTGTCCCGGACATCGGCCCCCGGCGCCACCACGACATAGTGCTGGTCAGGGGCTACGGCTTGCCCACGCAGGAAGTTCAGTACCTGCTGGTTTACCTGAACCCGGTCATAGGCCAGCATCTCCCCCTGCTCCAGAACCCCAATTACCTGCACCGAGGTTGTGCGGCGAGAACCGCTGGCTGTGGATTCCAGTTCCAGGAACAGGTCAGGCATCGCGTCCTCCGTGTCCGCCCATTCCCCTTCCTCCAGGAAGTCAAACAGATCACGCACCACCGCCACATCCTGGCGCGCCGCCAACGCCTGCCAGACATCCGCATCCGTGTCGTAGCCTTTGGCCCTGTACGCGAATTCGTAAACCTGGCTGGCCTGGCTGGCGTAGCCCGCATCAACGCCCAGAATGTCCATGTCCCAATTCATCGAGACATCTCCCCCAAAGCCATGGGACTCCGTCACCAGCATGCTTTCACGGCGCGGGGGATCCCTGTCCCCATGCATCGGACTGTTTCCCGGGGCAGACGTTATCTGGACTGGC
This sequence comes from Caldilineaceae bacterium, assembly GCA_963664185.2. GTDB lineage: Bacteria > Chloroflexota > Anaerolineae > Caldilineales > Caldilineaceae > Bin34. The sequence continues at coordinate 14,039 of CAXXOQ010000264.1, forward strand.
AGGTGAGAACTGGAGCCCGTGACGGCCACGTCTTCCAGGGGAAACTCCGGGATGGCCTGCAGTTCTGTGCCGAGATCAAACACGGGATCAAACACACTGAGCAGACCAGGTGTCATGATGATGTCAAAACCTGCCGTACCTTCCGGGCTGGGATTGGCGAGAATCTCGGTCGCACGAATGACATAGGTCATGATTACGACCGTCAGAATCACCATGGCGAAGAGCATCATGGCAACGCCCGTACGAAACCTTTGGCTCAGGGGATAGGCAATCGCTATCCGCATGGCGGGCGCCACCGCGCCCATGAGGCTCCCCAGGCGCAAGGCCCCGCGCGCCAGGAAATCCGCACTGCCCATAATCACGAGAATGGCGCCTGCCAGGATAATGGGGCTGCTGAGAACAAAGGAAAGGAGCAACAGGAAGGGATGTTGCTCGCTGACGGCTTCCAGCGTAGATTCCTGCCAGGGAAACGCCCAGACACCGATCAGACCCGCACCCACCGTGACATGGAGGATCTGCTGGCGACTCAGGGATGAGATGCGGAGGTAATCCAACAGCCTGTTGCCCCACATGGCCGTCCCCAGCAACATCATGGTGGCCGCGATCAACGTCAGGGTCTGTTCGGTTTGGCCGTATTCGATCAGGAAGTACAGCCCCCCTGCCAGCAGGCCAGCCCCGACACACCACTGGGCAATCGCCGGCCACTGATTCTGGGCTTTCAGCCGGGCCACGTTGGGCAAGTCCCGAATGGCCGCCACGATGTTCATGCGGCTGACCCGCCAGGCCGACAGGGTGACGACGGTCCAGGTAAGCAGGACCCCCAGACAGTAGGCAATGACAATGGAGGATGGTACAACAGCCCACTGCACGGCGAACAGTGACGATCGGGCACCGAGCTGCAGTTTGATGTCACCGAAGAAACCGCTCAGGAAACCAATCATGCCATAGGCCACCAGCAACCCCAGGCCGAGCCCCATGAGCGCGGCGGCCAGGTCATACACCAGCCCTTCAGTGACAAACATATGCACCAGATGCCCTCGGCGCATGCCCACCGCCCGCATGACACCCAATTCGCGTCGTCTCTCCGCGGCCAGCATGACGAAGATCAGGAAAATCAGAATCATGCCTGCCAGGACGGAAAGGGTGCCGGAGATGGAGAAGAGCGTACCGAAACTGACCCCCGCGATATCGGCTCCGGTCAGGGCCAGGCGTTTGCTCAGGGGCGACAGCACCAGGAATTCATCGATCGCCTGCAGGATTTCATCCAGGTTGCGTGCGTCGCTGGCATCCAGGGACAGGGACTGCAGCCATTCCCGGACCGCAGGATTGCCCAGCGCCACCCTGAGCGCCAGGGGATCGGGGACCGCGACGACTTCCCGCTGCTCGCCCCGTGCGGAAGCCGCCACATAGCGTGCCAACACTTCCATATCGGTCTGGAAGTGGGCACTGCCAATCACATCATCGACCAGGGCAGCGACAAAGGCCGGCATGTCTTCGTCGGATACGAAGGGATTCTGGGCGGCAGGGGCCTGTTCCATTATCACGGATGCCACCGCGGGAGAACTGAGCAGGGCTTGCAGGCGCGCGAATTGCTGATCGTTCAGGGCATAGCCGCGCAGGTGTTGATTCACGGTATCGGTATGCTGAATGCCTGTGAACCGGTCGCCCAGGTTCGAGATGAGTATGGCATTGATGCGTTCGGACATGAACAGCAGCTGCTGTGCTTCCGCGACATCCATCATGACCACCGGAATCAGCACGCCCAGGGGCCCCGCTTCCTTGACGATGGCACGCACCCGATAGGACACTGGAATGGGGCCAATAAAGATCTCCAGCTGATCGCCTACCTGCGCATCCAGCTGCTGGGCTCCCAGTTCACTGAGGTATACGTCCCCCTGATGCATTTGCATGCCCACCTGGTTCAGGAAAAGATCGGTTTCCTGCCCCAGGGTGGCCAGATTGATCAGGGAAAACACATTGGTAGTTTCCGGCAATTCCAGGCCCAGGTCGCCCAGGGACGGCATGGTAATCGTATCGTCCGGACGGAGGCCCAGCGCATCCCAGATGGGATCTTCCGCGGTGATGCCCAGGGATGACAGACTGAGTTCCCCGATTCCGTTCTGGCGAAACGGGGCCGTGTCAACGCCCAGTTCTTCCAGCGTGGCAAGATCGACACGCAGGTCGTTCAGGGTGAAGGATTCGCCCTGCATTTCCAGCAGCATGGCGCCCAGCGCGACCAGGGCACCGGCGGCGGTTTCCAGGTTATCCGGTTGTGAACCATCGGCTGTGGTGACATCCTGGACAAATGCCAGAAGCTGCGCGGAAAGGTTGATGGCATTCCCCACCACGAAGGGAAACACATTGCCGATGCCGGGTCGCAGATCGGCCACCCGGACCGGTCTGTTGTAGATGTCATGCAGGCCGAATTCTGTTTCGTAGGCCTGGTCCACCGCAAAGATTAGGCCCAGGGGTTCCCCCTGTCCCGAGTGCAGATTGCGAATGATGGTGGGAAAGACGATGGCTTCGGCCACGCCATCCACCAGGGGTTCGTCCGCCAGCTGGTGGCGCAATGCCTGGTAATCCTGCTGCGCAATCCCGGGCAGGCCATCCGCCACCAGGGACTGGAGACTGTCGACATCGCCTTCGGCCAAACCCGTCAAAAGGAGCTATGATCCCGCTGTCATCCTCCTCCTCAATGTCCAGGTCCATGTCACTTACTTCATCTACCAGATTCAGGAGAAAGGGAGGCACGATCACCTGATCGATGTGGCCATAGGCATCCACAACCTGGCGCCGAATCGAATGGTTCAGGGAATCCCCCAGGCTGAGCGCGGCCGCAAATATGATGGTGCTGAGCGTCAGACCGACCATGATCAACACGGATTGCAGAGGTCGGCGGGGGATGTTGCGCACCCCCCATTTCGCAATAATGGGATGCCTGAACGCCAGCAGCAGCATGCCGCCCAGGAGGAGACCGAGGGCGATGGCGCAGCCGATCGCGATGGAGTCCAGCATGTTCACACGACTGCCTCCGGGTCACCTTGTCCTGATGGCGCTTCCTGACTCGGAGAAGCCGCGGCGGTCATGGAGTCCTGCACGATCTGTCCCATGCGCATATGCACAATGCGGTCGCAGTATTCGCTCACCTGCATGTCGTGGGTAACGATGATGAAGGTTTGGCGATGTTCCTGGTTCAGATTCCGCATCAGGGCCAGAATCTCCAGCGATGTGTCTTCATCCAGATTGCCCGTGGGTTCATCAGCCCACACGATGGCAGGCCGATTGGCCAGGGCCCGGGCGATGGCTACCCGCTGGCGTTGCCCGCCCGACAGTTGCGAGGGCCGATGCGTACTCCATGGCTCCAGGCCTACCATGACCAGCATCTCCCTGGCCCGACGACGCGCTTCCCCTGTCCCTACCTTGTTGACCAGCAAAGCGAGTTCGACATTCTCCAGAGCCGAAACCACCGGCAGCAGGTTGAAGGTCTGAAAGACGAATCCCATGTGGGCGGCCCGGTAGGCCGTGCGTTGCCGGTCATTCAGTCGGGCCAGCGACTGGCCTTCAATGAGGATTTCCCCCGTGTCAAAGCTGTCCAGTCCGGACAGGCAGTTGAGAAGCGTGGTCTTGCCGCATCCCGATGGCCCCATGACCGCCACCATTTCCCCAGCCTGGATGGACAGGTCTACCCCTTGCAGGGCGTGCACATCGATCTCGCCTGTGGTAAAGCGCTTGTGGACATTCCTTACTTCAACAATGGGATCAGGCATGCGGGATCTTCTCCATACTGGCCACCCGCAGCTGGCCCGACGAGCTGTCGGGTGGGGGTTTCCTTCTGGTGTTCATACGTCAAGCCATCGATTCAGGATGCACATGTCCCGAATCATGCATGCTTGCGCCGGCACAAAGCGCACATTACCACACCCGGTCTGTCTATCAGGTTCCAATTCGCCTCCAATGCGGAGTACCCGCCACAGGGCAGGCTACCAAACAGCGTTCCTCCCCCCTCCGGTTGCCGCCGCGATCCGCAGAACTGGCGGCAGGCCCGAGGCGATCACCCGCAATAACAGTCCCGCCTTGACCACAGCCGGCACACTGGGCGGGACAGCCCGAGGTCAACATGGACCATTTGGCGAATCGCGAGTAAGATTCAGCTGTCCTGTTTCCCACCCGTGCAGAGGAGTTCTCCATGGCAACGATCAAGCAAAACGAAGTCACTACGCTGGCGTTCATGGCGGAAGGGCATTACGCTAATCCGTTTCGGGATGTGGAATTTGATGTCGCCATTACGGATGCCTCGGGGCAGACCATGCATGTTCCGGGCTTCTGGGACGGCCAGCAGTCCTGGAAGTTCCGGTTCTCCTCCTCCCAGGAAGGCGATTTCGCGTACGAAACCCGATGCAGCCAGCCGGATGACAAGGGTTTGCATCAGCAGAGGGGCACAGTATCGGTGCGCGGACACAATGACCAAAGCGTATTGACGGCAGAGGGTCCCGTCACCATCGGCCAGGACCAGCGCCACTTTGCCCATGCTTCCGGCCGGCCCTTTTCCTGGCTGGGCGATACCTGGTGGATGGGACTCACCCGACGGCTTCCTCTGGCCGGACTGCAGGACCTCATTGCGGATCGGGTACAGAAAGGATTCAGCGTGGTACAGATCATTGCAGGGCTGTACCCCGACATGGACTGGTACGATCCGCGGGGCGAAGGCGATGCCGGCTTTCCCTGGGACAAGGATTTCCATTCCATCAACCCTGCCTACTTCCAGCAGATGGATCGCCGGATTTCCCTACTGGCGGAAGCTGGCCTCATGCCCTGCATCGTAGGCTTCTGGGGTTACTTCATGGACTTTGCAGGCGCTGAAACCCTGAAACTTCACTGGCGCAATCTGATTGCCCGGTATGCTGCCCTGCCGGTAGCATGGTGCATTGCGGGCGAAGGCTTGATGCCCTATTATTTGCATGGCGCGCAGATCACAGACATGGCCCAATGGGAAAGGGAGCGCAGCGCAGCCTGGTCGGACATGGCCAGGTGGCTCCATGCCCAGGACGGTTTTCGTCGGCCCATCACCATTCATCCCACCCGGTTCGGCCGCCGCCAGGTGGATGACGCTTCCACCCTGGACTTCGAAATGCTGCAGACGGGACATGCCGGCTTCCCTTCCCTGACCAGCACCATCGACATGCTGGAGGAATCCCTGGTGGCTTCCCCCACCATGCCCGTCATCATCAGCGAGGTCAATTACGAAGGCATACTGGAATCCAGTGGTCCGGAAATCCAACGCTTTCTGTATTGGTCCAGTGTCCTGTCCGGATCGGCCGGTTTCACCTACGGCGCCAATGGCCTTTGGCAGGTAAATGGGGAAGATATCCCCTACGGTCCTTCGCCGCATGGCATGGCGTGGGGAGGACCCTCATGGCGCGAGGCCAGCCAGTTGCAGGGCTCCCGACAGATTGGACTGGCCAAGCAATTGCTGGACACCTTGCCCTGGTGGACCATTCGTCCGGCGCCGGAAAACATGAGTCACCATTCCACGCAAGCAGATCGCATTGGCCCCTACGCGGCAGTGCTGGAAGGAGATATCCGCATCGTGTTTATCCCTGCGCCCAGCATCTTCCTCATCCGCCGGGGAGGCCTGAGCCTGCGGAATCTGGATCCCGCCACCCCGTACCAGACATTCTGGTTCAATCCCAAGACAGGGGAGCGGACCGAACTGGGGGCAATCACTTCCGATGCCGATGGGCAATATCTGCTGCCGACTCCCCATCTGATTCAGGATTGGGTGTTTGTCGCAGCTCCCTGATGCACCGGGCACAAAGTTCTGCCGCGGCGCACCTGCCACAAGACATGCCTGTCCCTGCCGTCCCTCGCCCCATTCCCGTCGCAGGACCAAGGATGGATGGGGCAGGTCTGGCCCTGCGGGAATTGGCAAGCAGGGTCCCATGCCTATATGATCCTACTGGCAGATTCCTCCCGGGAATGTGCCTGTCCAAACGTTTGTCGGGATACCGGTTTCATGACGGCTGACGCTGTAGTCACCAACGCACGCATATATACCAATCAGGCACATCAGCCCTGGGCCCGGGAAATGGCGTTGTACCGTGGCCGCATCATGGCCGTGGGACCCGCAGGCTGTACCAAGAGGATGCAGGGTCC
>CAXXOQ010000265.1:0-9580 GCA_963664185.2 Caldilineaceae bacterium
GCATTCTGGATCTGTTACGTTGCACAGCCGGAAGACACGCTCCCAGCCCGTGTCCTACGCCTCCCTGTACAGAGAGGCGTGAAGATGATAGGTAATCCTCCTGCTGCTACGTATGTCATGCGAGGCAGCTTGCCATGATCCCGATCCGTTCCTGTCTTTGTATGAGAAGGTCATGGACTTGGGAATGGCGGGTCGAGCCAGCCCGATTCATCGGACATTCAGTCTTGCAACCTGAGAGGCAGCAGAGCCGAAACTTTGCGGAAAGTTGCCTTGCCCGGTCCCGCCATCAAAGACCTGTGAATCGCGGTTGGCGTATCTGGCAAATGGTAGTACTCTTGGGCAATCTGCGCAGGGCAAAGATGATCTTCGCCCTGCCGTGAGGCAAGTTGCCAGGAGGGAGAACATGCCTCCTGTCGATGTGGAAACTGTAGTGGCGTATAAGAGTACGGAGCAGGCCTGCAACCAGGGCAGCATTATTACCCTGAGCAATGGTGAGTTGCTGTTGGGTTTCAATCAGGAACGCACACGGGTTCATGCGGATAGCGGGCAGTCGTGCCTGATTCGGTCCCGCGACGGTGGCACCTCGTGGGACCAGGAAAGTATGAGCGTCATATATCCCTTCACCGCGCATGATGGGAACTGGGACTGTGCCCTGTCACAGCTTTCCGATGATACAGTCATAATGCATACGCGTTTGTGCAGTTTCATGGCTCCCACCGCGCTGCGCCGGCATGACGAGCAGGCTATGTATGGTGTTGCCTCGGGGGGCGCAGAGCGATTGAAGCGCCAAACCGGCTATGCCGTATTCAAGTCTTCTGATGTGGGCCATTCCTGGCAAGGGCCCATCCCGGTTAACACGTTTCCCGTGGCTGATGCCGGGGGCAGTGCCTACATGTGTGGGGGTTCTGGCGGAGGTCACATCATTGAATTGCCTGACGGAGGTCTGTTAATGCCCCTGATGGGAACCACCGAGAGCGCAGGGTTTTCGGGTGGCAGCATGTTCGCAGGGGAAAGTACCCGCAGCTTCATGCTTCGTTCCGATGATTGGGGAGAGAACTGGGAGTACTGGTCTACGATAGCCTACGATGCGGCCAATATCATCAGTTTTCAGGAACCGTCGGTAGCCCAGTTGCAGGATGGGACCCTGGTCTGTCTGTTGCGGGTCATGATGCGACCTTCACGCTTTGACAATATGTGGTTTACCCGTTCCCTGGATGGGGGTATCACGTGGGAACCGCCTCGGCGTACCAATCTCTGGGGATACCCCCCGGACGTTCTGCAGCTACAGGATGGACGGGTCTTGGCAGTTTATGGCTACCGTCGCCAGCCTATGGGAGTTCGTGGCTGTATTTCGCCGGATGGGGTGGAATGGGATGTAAGCCAGGAATTTGTCATTCGGGACAGTGTCGTGGCCCCCACTTCGGATCCGCTGTATTGGCATATCGGTTATCCCAGCGTCACCCAGACCGCAGATGGTACCATCGTGGTGGCCTACCATGAATACAGTGATGAGGAGGAACCCATCCAGTACATGTTGACATCCCGTTTCCGTCTGGACTGAAACGGTCAGGTGGGTGTCCGCCAAAAGGAAGCAAAACGGGGCCGAATTGTCAACGGATGGGGCGGTGTGGTGGTTGCTTTCGGAGGAGAGCAAGGTTGTGCAGGTTGTTCCGCGACTGGGTCTGCGGGACATAGTGTGATGTGAAACCAGCGACTGGGCACCTGGCAGCTTGCCGTAGAGCCGCTGTGCCTCCCCATGTCGGTTGCGTCCACATCTGATGTCCGCACATCCGTTGAGACGGCTCCGCCGGGTAGCCACGCCTTGCGCAAGCCCCTGGGATTGCACATCGTAAATGCATCGTACAGGCGGAAAGTACGCCTGTGCCTACCGCCGACATCAACGCCGCGGCGAATTGTATGCCGTCTTGGGCCACGCCCAAAACCGTCTCGGTGGAGGCTTCGTTGCGGCCAGCAGGCAGTGTGGAGGAGAATGCGCAAGGCATCCATGCGTGGATCGTGATCGAACGGGACCATAGGCGCCTCCGACATGGGGCGCATCGCACAGGAGATGCTCATGGCCGGTCCCCACCCAAGGCATTCCCCGCGATGATTTCGGCAAGCATACCTTCCCGCTCCGTGTATACGCGTGCGGCGGCTTTCGGCAGTTCCACAGCCAGCCCCAGAGCGTAAAGGCAGTGTCATGGACATCCTGATCGAGCGCATGTCTTTCCCGATCCGTTTGCGGGTGCATTATGCGTGATCCCAACCGTCGGGCCACAAGGCATAGCCAGTCATACAACGGACCTACAGGGGGAAATGCCCCATCCTGGGACCGTCGGCAACGACATGGTTTCGTCACAAGCCGGAATCCAACAAAGTGCAAGTGTCCCGCAAATATGATTCTTGCATTTCCTGCCTACACTTCCCACAGTGACCAAACAGCCCGGAAGTGGGCAAGGAGCATCAATATGCTTTACCGAGTTTCCCCTTATGCCTACCCCAGGATGCGGCGGCATTTCCAGAACACCCCACACGCACGCGCGCTGCCCGTGGACGTGGCGGAAGAGGAAGGACGCTACCTGATCCACGCCTCTGTGCCCGGCATACCGGCCGAGGACATTGAAATTACGGTGCAGGACGGCGTTCTCACCATCAAGGCCGAGCGGGAGCAGGCAGCGGAGGGCAGCCAGTACCGCCTGCAGGAAAGGCATCAGGGTGCCTGGATACGCCGGTTCGCCCTGGCGCCGGAGATCGATGCGGAGGGAGTCGCGGCCCGGTACGACCAGGGCGTCCTGACCCTGGAAATCCCCAAGGCGGAAAAGCCTCTTCCCCAGCGCATTGCCATCACCGCGAGTGGCAGCTGAATCCTGGCCATAGCACGTCCCCGTCTGGACCGGGAGCCGATTCCCGGTCCAGACAGGAAGGCAGGCGCTTTTCTCTCCTGCCGCAACGGATGCGGCCATTTGCCGAATTCGTTATTTATAATTTTATCAATGAAAACTTTTCGACAAAAATGATTTGTGACACAATCCTGTCCCTTTTTGTCCGCGTCCGTTCCCAAGGTGCAGAGACAGCCTTGAAATATCGTACATTTAACCTTAAAAATCTATTGCTACCGTTATGTGCACGGCTGTCCCGTTCCCCGCAAGCGGCGAACACCGGTCAGCTTCCAGCCTAGGCCCCGTTCTGTTCTGCCAGATTTAGACTCCTGTAGAATAGTAAATTTCATGGCCAAATCCCCGGATTTGGACTGTACAGGGACGCAGGAAACTGCTAAGATAACGAATCATGGTGGCGGGATACAAAGTTCTCTGTTTCTTTGTCCCGCGCTGGACCGTACGGAACACGGCAGGCCATCCTGCTGTCCCATGTCTTGGCCGTATCTATCCTGACTGTTGCTCCCTGAGCATGGCAGGTCCCTCGTCGGAATCACATAATTGACTGATATTTTCATCGTTATTATGTTGAATAGACTGGGCTATGGGCAACAAGTTCTGTAATTATGGTTAACTAAAAATTCATTCAATCTTTTTCCTGTAGCATTCTCTCTGGTTATGGCCACGCAAGCTTCCCTCCCCTACACCGCAGCCCCTTCTCTCGCAACCGACGACAGTCCTCTCGATCTGGATGATCTTGCCGATGATCTTGTACAGGTCCGCAAGCGGGACAACACCCTGGTGGACTTTGACACGGACAAAATCCAGGTGGCGCTGCAAAAAGCCTGGCAAGCCACCTATGAGGAACAAAATCCCCAAATTCTGGAGTCCACCAGTGTCCGCCAGACCATAAGGGACATCACGACCAAGGTGGAAACCGAGATTTTGGTGCGTTACACCCCGGTCCGCCCGGTTCAGATTGAAGAGATCCAGGATCGGGTCGAAATCGAGCTGATGAAGGCCAATGAATTCGATGTGGCCCGCCGCTACATCGTGTACCGGAATGAACGGACCAAGGTGCGGGAAGCCCGGACCGTGGCCGAACCGGCCGCCCCGCCGGTCCTGCATGTCCGGTTGCCGGACGGCTCCCGCGAACTGCTGGACCTGGATCGGGTACAACTCGACGTCACGGCCGCCTGCGCGGGTCTGGAGGGCGCAGCGCCCTCCGCCATCATGGAAATTCTGGTGCGGGATATCTACGACGACATCACCCCGGAACATCTGCGCCTGGCCCAGATTATGGCCGCCCGCTCCCTGGTAGAGCAGGAACCGGTCTATTCCGCCGTGAGTGCCCGCCTGGTCTTGCTGCAACTGCGTTCCGAGGTTGTGCCCTTCATCTGCGGTCCCGATCTGGATCCGGACGAGGTAGAGGATACGGTCCTGTACCAAACCTATTTTCCGCGCTATATCCGGAAGGGGATTGACCTGGAACTGATCCATCCGGAACTGGCCCGCTTCGACCTGGATCGGCTGGCCCGCGCCCTGCAGCCCGAACGGGATCGGAATTTCCAGTTTCTGGGCATGCAGACGCTCTATGATCGCTATTTTCTGCACAGTGGCGGCACACGCATTGAACTGCCCCAGGCCTTCTTCATGCGCGTGGCCATGGGGTTGGCCCAGGCGGAGGATGACCGGGAAGAACGGGCCATCGAGTTCTATCACCTGCTGTCGTCGTTCGACTTCATGTGTTCCACACCCACGCTCTTCAATGCCGGCACCCCCCGGCCGCAACTGTCCTCCTGTTTCCTGAGTACGGTACCGGATGATCTGGACAGCATTTTCAAGTCCATCAAGGACAACGCCCTGCTTTCCAAGTTTTCCGGGGGGCTGGGCAATGACTGGACGCCCGTACGGGGCCTGGGGGCCCACATCAAGGGCACCAATGGTCACTCGCAAGGGGTTGTGCCCTTCCTCAAGGTCGCCAATGATACTGCGGTCGCCGTCAACCAGGGGGGGAAGCGCAAGGGAGCTGTCTGCGCCTACCTGGAAACCTGGCACATTGACATCGACGAATTCCTGGATCTGCGCAAGAACACCGGGGATGAGCGGCGCCGCACCCACGACATGAACACGGCCTGCTGGGTTCCCGATCTGTTCATGGAACGGGTGGCAGCCGATGAAGGCTGGACCCTCTTCTCGCCCGACGAAACCCCCGATCTGCATGACCTGGTGGGTCTGCCCTTCAAGGAACGCTATCTGCATTACGAAGCCCGGGTCCAGGCCGGGGAGATGAAGGTGTACAAGCATGTCCGTGCCCTGGATCTGTGGCGCCGCATGCTGACCATGCTCTTTGAGACGGGCCATCCCTGGATCACCTTCAAGGATCCCTGCAACTTGCGTTCCCCCCAGCAACACGCCGGGGTCGTCCACTCCTCCAATCTGTGTACGGAAATCACCCTCAATTCCAATGCGGAGGAAGTCGCCGTCTGCAATCTCGGGTCGGTGAATCTGGCCCGGCACGTGACAGACGGCCAGCTGGATCAGGCCAAGCTGCAGCAGACCGTGGCTACCGCCATGCGCATGCTGGACAACGTGATTGACATCAACTTCTATACCATTCCGGAAACCCGCAACAGCAACCTGCGCCATCGCCCGGTGGGCATGGGCATTATGGGATTCCAGGATGTGCTGCAGCAATTGAAGATTCCCTACGCGTCCCGGGCGGCCGTGGACTTTGCGGATCGCAGCATGGAGGCCGTGTCCTACCATGCCATCAGCGCCTCCGCCGATCTGGCCCGGGAACGGGGTGCCTATCAAACCTTCGCCGGCTCCCTGTGGAGCCGGGGTGTCCTGCCCATTGATTCCCTGGATCTGCTGGACCGGGCCCGCAACCGTACCCTGGAAGTGGATCGCACCCAGCGCATGGATTGGGAACCCCTGCGCACCAAGGTGCGGCAACAGGGCATGCGCAACTCCAATGTCATGGCCATCGCCCCCACCGCCACCATCGCCAACATCTGCGGTGTCAGTCCCTCGATTGAACCGACGTTTCGCAATCTGTTCGTAAAGGCCAACATGTCCGGCGACTTCACGGTGGTGAATGAGTACCTGGTGCGGGATCTCAAGGCCCGCGGCCTGTGGGATGCGGCCATGGTCAGCGACCTGAAATTCTATGACGGCAGCCTGAGCGCCATCGACCGCGTGCCGGCGGATCTCAAGCAGCTGTATGCCACGGCCTTTGAGATCGATCCTGCGTGGCTGGTCGAGGCCGGTGCCCGCCGCCAGAAATGGATTGACCAGTCCCAGTCGCTGAATCTGTATGTGGCCACCACCAGCGGCCAGCAGCTGCACGATTTGTATACCCTGGCCTGGAAAAGGGGGCTGAAGACCACGTATTACCTGCGCACGCAGGCTGCCACCCAGGTGGAAAAAAGCACCCTGCAGGGTACAGACGGCAAATTGAATGCGGTGCCGGTGGCGCCGCAGCCCGATGCCTCCCTGTCACCCCGGCCCCTGCCCCCCGAAACCGAAACCCTGTATTCCCATGGGGCCGTTGCGGTGCAGGATGGCCTGGTATGCCATCTGGATGACGAGGATTGCGAAGCCTGTCAATAGCTTCGCGCTCCGCCCGTACCCCCACGCCAAACACCACTGCCCGGGATCTGCACTGCAGTGCAGATCCCGGGCAGTGGTAGGATTCCTTTTTGTTTTGACTGGCAGCAGCACCTGACGGCCGCGCCAGGGCATGTAACAGCACACCCAAGGAGCGAAATTGCCCTATGCCCCTGGAATGGAACGATCCCAATCCCACCTCCACCCAAGGGAACGGCCAGTTTTTCCCGGAAGGCCCTGCCGGGCCGGTAGACGGTACCGGCCTCGGCGAGATCGAGCGTGGTGCCGGACGCATTCAGGTCAGCGACAAGACGATGATCAATGCCCGCGCCGATGTGAACCAGCTGCTGCCGCTCAAGTACCATTGGGCCTGGGAAAAGTACCTGGCCGGGTGCAACAATCACTGGATGCCCACGGAAGTGGCCATGCAGGCGGACATCGCCCTGTGGAAATCCCCCCAGGGTTTGACCGCCGATGAGCGGCTGATGATCAGCCGCAACCTGGGTTTCTTCGCCACCTCCGAATCCCTGGTGGCCAACAACATCGTCCTGGCCATCTACCGCCACCTGACCAACCCCGAATGCCGACAATACCTTTTGCGCCAAGCCTTTGAGGAAGCCATCCACACCCACACATTCCAGTACATCTGCGAAAGTCTGGGCCTGGATGAGGGGGCGCTCTTCAACATGTACCGGGAAATTCCGTCCATCACGGAAAAGGCCGCCTGGGCGCTGGAATATACCCGCAGCTTTTCGGACCCGCATTTCCAGACCGGCACCCCGAATCACGATCAGGCCTTCCTGCGGGATCTGATTGCCTTCTATGTCATTTTTGAGGGCATGTGGTTCTACACCGGATTCGCCCAGATTCTGTCCCTGGGCCGCCGCAACAAGATGATCGGTATTGCCGAAATGTACCAGTATATCCTGCGCGATGAATGCGTAACGGGGGATACGGAAGTGCTTACGCCCCGGGGATGGATGCCTGTCACAGAAGTCAGTTACGCCACCCCCCTGGCCCAATGGGATGAGGGACATATTTCCTTCGTGCATCCCGTAGCGCTGAGCAAAACCCAGGTGACGGAAACCTACTGGTTCCACAATCAACAGGGGCATGTAGATCAGCGGGTCAGCGCCAATCACCGCATACTGTACAGGAGTCGACATGGCAACCTGGTGGTGAAGAGCGCCAAGGATGCCACCCCGTCAAATGGGTTTTTCCTGAATGCAGGTACCAAGATGGGCGGGACACGCCAGTCACTTACGTCCTATGAGAAGTTCCTGATTGCGCTGCAGGCCGATGGAACATTGCCCAGTGACAGGTATACAGGGAAACTTTCCGGAATACGCCCCGTGACTTTCATGCTTTCCAAGACACGCAAACAGGAAAGACTGGAGAAGCTGCTGCAGGATCTTGATTTTGACTATGCCATGTCGTCTGACAGTCTGGGGAGGCGTACATACCGCGTCAAGGTTCCCTTGACTTGCCGATTGACCAAGAACCTGGAAGACTGGATCGACCTGGAAGATGTAACTCTTGCCTGGTGTCAAGAGTTTATCGCTGAAGTGGTGCAATGGGATGGACATGTCAAGCCCTACTCGGTGGACTCGCTTGTGTACTGTTCCACGAACAAGAGAAACATTGATGCGGTACAGTCCATCGCGGTGTTGTGCGGGTACCGCACCCATATAGGCCATCAGACAGATGATCGCAAGGAAAGTTACCAGGATTCCTACCGTCTTTCCATTCTGCGCCAATCCGATCGCACGAAGGGACTGGCCGTCAAGAAAGAGCTTGTTCCGGGCGATACGGTGGTATATGGCATCCAGGTACCTTCCTCTTTCCTGTTGGTCCGACGGAACGGTGCCGTATCGGTCACAGGCAATTCCGTCCATCTTAATTTTGGCATTGATGTCATCAACCAGATCAAGATTGAGAATCCGCATCTGTGGACACCTGCCTTCCAGGAGGAAGTGCGTCGGATGTTGCGGGAAGCCTGTGAACTGGAAGTGGCTTACAGCCACGATACCATGCCGCACGGTTTCCTGGGTCTGAATGCGGCCCAGTGCGAAGCCTACATGCACTTCATCGTCAACCGCCGCTGCGAACAGCTGGGCATGGGCCCCCTTTTCGCCAACACCCAGAATCCCTTCCCCTGGATGTCCGAGATCATTGATCTGCAGAAAGAGAAGAACTTTTTCGAAACCCGGGTCGTGGACTACCAGAGTGGGGGTACGCTCTCCTGGGATTGAAGGCTGGCGGCGTATGCCGTCCGCCGTAAATCCTTGATACCGATGGCGGGATGATTGGTCATGGTCTGGTACACGCATGGGTCGCGGGGACCATAGATCGAATCCATGCATATCCAGGGGTTCCGATCCCTGGCCGATGTCCGGCTGGCCACCCTGCCTGGTGCCACCGTCCTGATAGCAGCCAATGACTCGGGCAAGGCCAATGGCATGCGCTTCTTCAAAATGCTGAGCTGGATGTTGCGGTCCCGTCAGCTGGGCGCATCTGTGGCCCGGCATGTATGCATTTGAAGGTGTGTTGTTCTCGGACCCCGACATCTTCACCCGGTATCCGGAATTCAGTTCCGCCGTGGACCAGCCAAAAGCCATCGTGCCCGGTTGCCTACGCCTGAGGACATCAATGACAGTGTGGACACAGCACCGAGCAAGCGGATGGGGAACCTGATAGCCAGATCCAAAAGTTCCGTAAGCGTCGTGACGGTCCCCTGATAGCCCAGGACACAGGCCTGGCGAAAATCCGCTCTGCATAGCCCCGGTTTGACCAAGGGATGACCTGCATTGAGATCCGGGAATCCCTGAAACCTGAAGTACAGGAAATGCGCCTGTGGTGCATGACCACGATGGCGCAACCCGCGTTGCCGGTTGGAATGGGCAAGGGAACGGCCCCGTCTCTCTCTGCGCACCCACAGGGTCCACAGGAAACCTGACGGTCATCTGCGCTCGTCCGCCACATACATGGTGGTGCCATTTTCGGATGTCTCACCAAGGTGTGTACGGGCCTGTTTTTTCCCACCCGGACCTTGTTGTAATACCCAACAGGCCGGATGGGGGCATAGAGGTGGC
>CAXXOQ010000266.1:0-4103 GCA_963664185.2 Caldilineaceae bacterium
GGTGGGCAAGCAGTAGGCTGAGTACCCAGGTGTCGTTCACAGGTATTTGATCCTGATAATGCCCAATCCGAAGACAACCAGACAGGCGGCGCCCCAGCTGGCACCCGCCACAAAACGGGACCGATCCGGAACATCGCGCTGCAGTCTGCGATATCCCACATGATAGACCACCAGGGCGACAATCATGTTGACGGGATGTTCAAAGCTGCGCAAGGCGTCCCCGCCGGACCAGCGTTGCTGGACTATCCAGAGCACGATGCCCAGCACCAACTGGAGGTCCAGGAGAATCAGGAAGGCCAGGCTCAAGAGCCGATGAACCGGATTCCAGGCCGTTTGGCGCAGGAGACTGTAGAGCATCCAAACCAGATACAGAATGGCCACTACTGTCAGCAGAGGCCAAAGGTAGGAAACATGCAGGGTGTGTAGCAGATTCATGGCGTGAGAGGTGCAACGGTGGTGCAAGGCGGGGTGGCGCAATCCAGATGCAGGACATGTAGCAAGCCCATGGGTGCGAGTACGTCGCCTTGGCAGAAGGCCTGGATTCAGTCATCAATGCTCCAGTGTACCTGTGACATGATAGAGTACCAATACGCATGGCTCTGCATTTTGACCTAATCTCGTGAATGCCCGCCCGCGCGAAGGAGGAGAATCGCATGATCCGTCCCAATGTTGTCATGATTGTCGCTGATGAATCACGCTCCCGCGGCGCTGGGCGCCTATGGGGCGCGGGCATAACCAGACGCCCCACCTGGATTCGCTGGCTGCCGACGGCATGCGCCTGGACAACTGTTTCTGCACCAATGCCATCTGCACGCCGGCCCGGCGCTTCGATCCTGACGGGAAAGTACAGCCACTCCACCGGCATCAAGACACTGTCGGATGTCATCGATCACGATCAGGAATCGACGCTGGGCCATGTGGATTGCAGCAGGCCGGGTACCAGACTGCCATGATAGGCAAATGGCATTTGGGGCACGGTGGCAAATCGGATCCGCAGGGCTTTGGACTACTGGAATGTCCCTGCCCGTGCAGGGCGCCTATTTCAACCCCGGACACCCTGGAAATGGGGACAGCAGCGGCAATATCAGGGATATGTCACCGATCTGCTGACGGATATTTCCCTGGATTGGCTCGGACGGCGGGACACCAGCCGACCCTTCTTTCTCTATTTGGGCAACAAGGCACCACATGATGATTTTCAGCCCCATCCCCGCCACCTGGACCGCTATACCGTGCCTATCCCTGAACCTCTGACGCTCCGGGACGCTTACCAGGAACGCGCTCCGGCCGCGGCCATGTCGCAGGCTCGCGTTGCCTCGATGCATGAACGCCGTCACCTGCCCGTACCCGTACCGGATGGGCTGGCCGCACCGGATCGACTGGCCTGGAACTTTCAGGCCTACATGCAGAATTACTATCGATGCATAGATGCCGTGGACGAAAATGTCGGCCGCATGCTGCAGTATCTGGACCAGGCGGGGCTGCGGGACAACACCATGGTCATTTACACCTCGGATCACGGATTCTTCCTGGGAGATCATGGCTGGTAAGACAAGCGCTTCATGTACGAAGAATCCCATTCGCATTCCCTTTCTGATGCGTTATCCCGCGGGGATAACGCCCGGAACGACCAGCACCCCGCATGGTATTGAATGTGGATTTCGCCCCTACCGTGCTGGAGCTGGCAGGTCTGTCCCTGCCCTCCTCCCTGGAAGGCTGTTCCTTCGCGCCTATCACCCGTGGGGGAAACCCCTTCTGCCTGGCGCACATCCATGTACTATCGCTATTGGATGCATCTGGCGCACTTTGGTATACCGGCTCACTACGGAGTCCGAACGGAACGGCACAAGCTGATTCACTATTACGGCCGGGATCTGGGCGCCGCCGGAGCCATAGTCCGTGACACGCCCCCTGCCTGGGAGCTGTTCGATCTGGAGCAGGACCCGTACGAACTCCATAACCGCTATGACATACCTGCCTACGCCGAAATTCAGCGAGAATTGCAGACAGAACTCTCTGCCCTGCAGGAGGCATTGGGAGATACCCCCCAACATTGAAAGACCCCCCGTTACGCTCAAGCCAGAAACCGTTGCCGTGGCGGATTTCTCCGGCAAGCCACCACAATTGAGGATCGGGAATCCCGTCACGATCTGCCGTTGTCCGGGCTTGGTGGTAGGATCTGCCAGACGCGTACTGCGTTCTGCCCGATGATGCCAGGCCCACAGCAGGAGTTTCCATGCCAGCCGTCAAGCCCAATGTCGTTTTCGTTCTCACCGATGATCAGGGATATGGCGACTTGGGGTGCCATGGGAATCCCGTACTCAAGACTCCCAATCTGGATCGATTTCATGCCGAAAGCACGCGTTTCACCAACTATCATGTGGGACCGACATGTGCCCCGACCCGGGCCGGCCTTCTGACCGGCCATTTTGCCAACAGTACCGGCGTCTGGCATACCATCGGGGGACGATCCCTGTTGCGCGAGAGTGAAGTATCCCTGGCAGATGCTTTCCGGACCAATGGGTATGCTACGGGCATCTTCGGCAAATGGCATCTGGGGGACAATTACCCATACCGCCCCCAGGACCGGGGATTCGATGAGGTAGTCGTGCATGGCGGCGGCGGGGTAGGCAACACACCGGACTACTGGGGCAACTGCTACTTTGACGATTCGTACTGGACAGGACGGGACTACACTTCCTACGAGGGGTACTGTACCGATATCTGGTTTCAGGAGGGTATGCGCTTCATCGAACGGCACCGGGACGAGCCGTTCTTTTGCTACATTCCCACCAATGCTCCGCATTCGCCCCATCTGGTAGAACCCCGCTACAGCGATCCCTATCTGGATCTGACACCTGATCCGGAACGGGCCAAGTTTTACGGCATGGTTGCCAACATCGACGAAAACTTTGGCCGGCTGCGTGCCCATCTGGCACAACTCGGTCTGGCACACAACACCATACTGATTTTCATGACCGACAATGGCTCTGCCGGAGGTGTGCGCACCGGTGATGGGCAGTTCGTCGTCAGCGGTTTCAATGCCGGCATGCGGGGCCAGAAGGGTTCACCCTATGAAGGGGGCCACCGTGTGCCCTTTTTCCTGCACTGGCCGGCCGCGGATCTGGATCAGGGCCGTGATATCGCCACGCTTGCTGCCAATGTCGATTTCATGCCGACGCTCGCCGAGCTCTGTGCCCTGGATGTTCCGGATGACCTGGATTGGGACGGTACCAGCCTGCGGCCATTGCTGGACCCCGAAACCGCCACAGATTGGCCCGATCGGGCCCTGGTTACCGATTCGCAAAGACTGGTCTATCCCGTGAAGTGGCGCAAGAGTGCCGTCATGACCCAGGATTGGCGTCTCGTCAACGGCACGGAGCTGTACCACATGACCATCGATCCGGGCCAGCGCCAGGATGTGGCCTGGCAGTACCCAGACAGGGTTGCGGCCTTGCGGGACGCCTATGAAGCCTGGTGGGAGCGCGTGTCAACCCAATTTGCCGATGACATTCCCATCCGGATAGGGGACGCGGCGTCAGAGGAATTGGTCGTCAACAGCCATGACTGGCGGAATCTGGATTGCGATTGCGTCTGGAACCAGAATCAGGTGCGGGAAGGGCTCCGCTATAATGGCCACTGGGAACTTGACATAGCGCAGTCCGGCATCTACCGCTTTGAACTGCGCCGCTGGCCGTACACGGAAGATCGCCCCGTGGCGGAGGGCATTCCGGGACGCGTGATTGCCTTCCACGAGATGACACATGATTCAGGGTACGGAGGTGGCAACGCACTGGACATTGTGGCCGCAGAAATCCAGATTGGTGACTGCCGCGCCCAGGCCGAGGTGGATCGGCAAGACAAGGGCATTGTGTTTGAGTTGACCCTGGAAGCGGGACCGGCGCATCTGCAAACCCTGTTTCGCACCCAATCCGGTCAGGATCTGGGTGCGTATTATGTGTACATTTCCAAATTGAATTAAACTGGATGCTTCCAAAAGCCAGCAAGGGAGCATTGCTATGTTGCGGTGGGGCGTGATTGGGTGTGGACAAATAGCCTTTGACAAGGCCATGCCGGGGATCAACAAGGCCAACAATGCCGAA